>JANORY010001233.1:0-12019 GCA_031415535.1 Burkholderiales bacterium
CCGCGCCGAATCAGCAATTCAAGCTTGCCTTCCTTCAGACTGCGTTCGCCGATCGTCACGCGCAGCGGCACACCGAGCAATTCCCAATCGGCGAACATCGCACCCGGCCGCTCATCGCGATCATCCAGGATCACATCAACGCCAACTTCGAGCAGATCGCGATACAAGGCATCGGCCGTGTCGCGAACTAACGCGGACTTGGCGTAGCCGAGCGGACAAATGACGACATCGAACGGCGCGATGCCGCGCGGCCAGATGATGCCCTTTGCGTCATGATTCTGCTCAATGGCCGCGCCCAACAGGCGGGTCACCCCAATGCCATAACAACCCATTTCGATCGGTTTGGCCTTGCCGTCTTCATCGATGAAGTTCGCGTTCATGGCCTTTGAGTACTTGGTGCCCAGATAAAACACATGACCAACTTCAATACCGCGTTGAATCGCCAGCACACCCTGGCCGTCCGGCGAGGGATCACCGGCCTGGACATTACGAATATCAGCCACCAGCGGTTCGGGCAGGTCGCGGCCCCAGTTGACGCCGGTGAAGTGGAAGTCCTCGGCATTCGCGCCGCAGACAAAATCCGCCATATCCGCGACCGTGCGATCGGCGACTACCTTGACTGGTTTGAGCAGCTTGATGGGTCCGAGATAACCAGGCCTGCAACCGAAGTGTTCGAGAATTTCGGCCTCGCTGGCAAATCGGAAACCGCTTAAGCCGTCGATCTTCGACGCCTTGATTTCATTCAGATCATGGTCGCCACGAACCAGCAACAGCCAGACCGTTGCGCCCTTGGGTCCATCGACTGCCAACACCAGGGACTTGACCGTGTGCTGCAAGTTAATGCCGAGCAACTGCGCCACATCCTCACAACGCGCCTTGCCCGGCGTCGCGGTTTTAGTCAGGCTCGCGGTCGGTGCCGCACGCGATGACGACAACGAGATCGCTTCGGCCAGTTCGACATTGGCAGCATAGTCCGAGCCGTTACTGAAGGCGATCGCGTCTTCGCCATTGTCAGCAATCACCTGGAACTCGTGACTGGCCGAGCCGCCAATGGCGCCGGTATCGGCGGCGACCGCCCGAAATACCAGACCCATGCGCTTGAAAATCGCAACATAGGCGTCGTACATGATTTGATAACTCTTCAACGCTCCGGCATGATCGCGGTCAAACGAGTAGGCGTCTTTCATCGTGAACTCGCGCCCGCGCATGACACCAAAGCGCGGCCGCCGCTCATCACGAAACTTGGTCTGGATGTGGTAAAAGTTCTTCGGCATCTGCCGGTAACTCTTGATGTCTTGCCGCGCAATATCAGTGACCACCTCTTCCGAGGTTGGCTGCACGATAAAGTCACGATCGTGGCGATCCTTGAGCCGCAAAAGCTCTGGCCCCATCTGCTTGAAGCGGCCGGTCTCCTGCCAAAGTTCGGCTGGTTGGATGACCGGCATCAGTAATTCCACTGCGCCGGCCCGGTTCATTTCCTCGCGAATAATGGTCTCGATCCGCCGAATAACCCGTAATCCGAGCGGCATGTAGCTGTAAATGCCGCCGGCCAGTTTTTTGATCATGCCGGCGCGCGTCATCAACTGGTGGCTGACGATTTCAGCGTCGGCGGGTGCTTCCTTGAGGGTGGAAATGTGAAACTGACTTGCCTTCATGTAGCGGTACGCTTCGCGGTATATGACCTATATAATCGTTCCAATTCTAAGTGATCAAGAGGTCGAGCCATGTTGGATCGAGACGGCTATCGACCCAATGTGGGCATTATTCTGGTCAACAACAGGAACGAGGTATTCTGGGGCAAACGGATTCGCGAACATTCCTGGCAGTTTCCGCAAGGCGGTATCAAACGGGGTGAAACCCCGGAGCAAGCGATGATTCGCGAACTCGAAGAAGAAACCGGCCTCAGATCCGAGCATGTCAAAGTGCTCGGTCGTACGCGGGAATGGCTACGATACGAAGTGCCGGACCAATGGGTGCGGCGCGAGTGGCGCGGGCATTACCGTGGGCAAAAGCAGATCTGGTTCCTGGTGCGCTTGACCGGACGCGACTCGGATGTGGATCTTCGCGCAAGCGGTCACCCCGAGTTTGATGCCTGGCGTTGGAACGATTTTTGGGTACCGCTGGAGTCGGTCATCGACTTCAAGCGCGAGGTATACCGACTGGCGCTCGACGAGTTGTCGCGCCTGTTGCCGCTCCGAAGCGACGGCGGCGGACGCTTTCCGCGCAAGCCGATTCGTGGCCGAGTACGCGGGCCGGGGACGATGGACGAACTTGAAAACCACGATCTCGTCAGCGATGAACATGCAAGCCTTTCCGAGGCGCCGTTGACCGATGCGGGTCTGCCCTCTGGCGCGGAACCGGAGCATAAGCCTTGAGCCGGAACGCCGCCCGTTTGATGTTCGCCGTGTGTTTTCTGATCGGGCAATTCGGGCTGGCGTCCGATCCGATCCGCGTCGGCTTGGCTCATGCTCAAAGCAATGAGGTCAAAGAGCTTGCCTTTCCAGACCCGGCACCCAAGCCACCGACTGAAGCTAATCAATTTGAGTATTTCAGCCTGCCCAACTCGCGTACCCGTTATTGGCTTGACCTCGCCAGTCTGGCGGTAGGCGAAAACGAAACCGTGCGCTTTAGTACGCTACTGGTTTCCGAAAGCGGGGTTCGTAATGTCCGTCACGAAGCCTTCAGATGCGCCAGCAGCGAGCGGCGCTTGCTGGCGATTGGCCGAAGCGACGGTAGTTGGTCGGTCACCCCGGACGCACCCTGGCAGCCGATTCGCCTCGGTAACAACACCAATCTCGGCTACCCGGAACTTTTTCGGGCACTCTGTTTTGGCGGCGCTAATGCTGACGCCCAAAAGGTCAGCGAAAAGCTGCGCAGCGGCTTGAAAGTCGGGAACTACTGATCAGTTGTTTCCGACGGGACGCCGAGCCTGCGCCCGCCTGATTCCACCGACGGGCGCTACAGTATCCGACTTCAGCCTTTCAGGTCGACCAGGGGCGCAAATCCCCCGTAGATCATTCGCTTGCCGTCGAAGGGCATCGGATTCTTGTCAGGGTTCATGCGGTCGTCGGTCTTCATCAGGTCGCCCATCTTGCTCATGCCTGCGTCACGGGTCGCCTTATCAGGCCATTCGATCAACGAAAAAACTACCGTCTCGTCTGCACTCGCCTGCACGGCTCGACGAAAATCGGTCAGTTTGCCATCGGGCACGTCGTCGCCCCAGCATTCAAGAACACGGATCGCGCCAAGCTCAATGAAGATACTGTCAGCCGTATCGGCATGGTCGGTAAATTTTTGCTTGTTCGCGGTCGGTACCGCAATTACAAAACCGTCGATGTAGCTCATGTTCATGCTCCTTGAATAAATTTTGAATCGTTCAGGCCGCTGGATTTAGCTCGCGAACCGGTCGAACCTCGATACTGCCGTACTGCGCCGGCGGAATGCCAGCGGCGAGCTGAATCGCTTCGTTCAGATCTTTCGCATCAACCAGGTAAAAGCCCGCCAGCATCTCCTTGGTCTCGGCAAAGGGACCGTCAAAAAGGCTGATCTCACCGTTCCGCACGCGCACCGTGGTCGCCGTGTGCGTGCCGTGCAAGGGCTCACCGGCGACCAGGCGTTGCCGGGCAGCGAGTTGCTGCACATAGTCGGCGCAGACCGCGTCGCTGCAGGCATTCCAGTGTGCCGCGTCCAGGTACACCAGGCACAAGTATTTCATGACAGGTACTTCATGAATTGAAGTCGATCGGCTCACCATTGACGGCCCAACTTACGCCAAAGCGGTCAGTGAGCATGCCAAAAATCTTTGACCAGAAGGCCGGTGCCAGCGGCATGGTAACCGTCCCGCCCTGCGACAGCGCCTTGAAAATGCGTTCGGCTTGGTCGACGCTGTCGTACTGGAGGGCGAGCATCACCCCTTTCATGCCTTCGAAAGGCATGCCGGGCGGTGTATCGCCGGCAAACAGCATTGCGCCACCAGGCAGCGCCAGACAGGCATGCATGATGCCGTCGCCACCAGGCGGCGGGCCATCGCCGCAACCGGCGTCGTCGGTCGGCATCGCCGGCATGTCGGCATAACTCATCATGGTTTCAATTTTGGCACCCAGCGCCTTTTCATAAAAAGCGTACGCCTCGCGGGTGTTACCGCCAAAACTCAGATACGGGGTCAAGGTTGTGGTCATGTTGCGCTCCAAGGTTGAAAAGTGGATGGGATCAATCCAGCAGCGTGTGCGGCTAGCTGTATTCTTTAGTCGAACGGCTGCGAGCGATTTCGACATCGGGTGCGGAAAAAATTTCAACCACCCACTTCGGCTAACCGGCGCAACAGGAATCGGCGCTCGGGTTCCAGGCGCGCCAGCGCCACGGCGGCCCGGTACTGATGCTGAGCATCCTGTAGCCGACCGGCGCGGCGATATAAGTCCGCCGCCGCCGCCGGCGCCGCGTAATACCCGGCCAACACAGGCAACAGCGGCTCGATCAGCGCCAGCCCGGCCTGCGGACCGTCCCGCATCGCCACAGCCACGGCCCGATTCAGCGCAATCACCGGTCCCGGTTCGTCCCGCAGCAGCGCGTCATACAAGCCCACGATCTGCGGCCAGTCGGTTAAGTCTGCGCTCGCCGCTTCACCATGTAGCGCCGCGATCGCCGCCTGCAGCGCGTAGGCACCAAAACCGGACTGCGAAAGCGCCGCTTCGGCCAGAGCACTGCCTTCGACGATCGCCTGCCGCTTCCAAAGCCTGCGGTCCTGTTCCTCCAGCGGCACCAGATCACCGTCGCGATTGCTGCGGGCGTCGCGCCTGGCGTCATGCAACAAAAGCAGCGCCAGCAGACCCAGCACTTCGGACTCTGGCAGCAAAGCTCGTAACAGCCGCGCCAACCGGATCGCTTCATCGGCAAGCCCCGAATCCTGCGCCGAATGAGCTTCGTTGAAAATCAGATAAACGACTCGCAACACACTTGCCAGCCGCTTTGGCCGATCGGCCAGGCTTGGCACTTCATAGGGAATGCGCGCTGCGGCAATCTTGGCTTTGGTGCGAACGATGCGTTGCGCCATCGCCGGGGTGGCGATCAGGAATGCACTGGCGATCGCCTCGGTGGTGAGGCCGCACACTTCGCGCAGCGTGAGCGCAATACGAGCCGCTTCGGCCAGGCTCGGGTGGCAGCAGGTGAAGATCAGGCGCAATCGATCGTCTTCGATTTCTTGCGCCTGGTCGACTTGTTGTGTCCAATCCGGCGAGTCGTCGGCAACTGCCTCGGCTTGTTCGGCGACCTCCTCCCAAGCCACCCATCGTTTAGCACGGCGGATTTGGTCGATACCCTTAAAGCGCCCGGTAGAGACCAGCCAGGCCGCCGGGTTGGCCGGAACGCCCTGAGTTGGCCACTGCTCGGCGGCCGCGACAAAAGCGTCGTGTAATGCCTCTTCGGCCGCGTCGAAGCTTCCCAATAGCCGCACGAGCGTGGAGAACACGCGCCGGTTCTCCTGCTGGTAAATCGCGGCAATGATGTCGTTCATGGCCTGCAAGTAAATGGAAATCGACTTACCGACCGAAGGCTACTTCAGGCCGCGTACCATCGCGCCGCTCAAGCGCCGGAGTAGCCACTTCGGCGTTGCCCGGCCGGCCAGGATGGTTGCCAGGTTGATCGCGCCGGGAACCTTGATCACCTCGCCGCGCATACAGGCGTCAAAACCTTCTTGCGCAACGGCTTTGGCATCGCCAATCAGAAAACGAGGCAGTTTGCTAAGCTGCTTGCTTTCGGCCTTGGCGCCGGTCAGCATATTGGTCGCCGTGATGCCCGGACACAAGGCGGTGATGGTCAAACCAGTGCCTTTAAACTCTTCGGATAATGATTCGGTCAGCGACAGGACATAGGCTTTGGTGGCGGCATAAGTGGCCAGCGACGGAATCGGCTGAAACGCCGCAATCGACGCTACGTTCAAAATACGACCCTGTCCGCGCGCGATCATCGGCGGCGCAAAATGCGCGATCATGCTGGTCAGGCCGGTGATGTTCAAATCAATCATCGCATGATGGTGCGTGGACGGCATTGCCACAAAACCACCGTGGTGCAACAGTCCCGCGCAATTGACCAGCACATCAATCGGGCGTCGGGAACGTTTCAATGCTGCCGCCAATTTCTGAGCGGCATCAGGCTGCGATAAATCAGCAGGCGCGACCCAAGTCTTCACACCATAAGTTAACGCCAACTGTTTGGCCAGGTCTTTGAGCTTGTCGGCGCTGCGGGCAACCAGTACGAGCTTAAAGCCGTGCTTGGCAAAACATTCCGCGAGCGCCTCACCGATACCGGACGAAGCACCGGTAATTAGTGCGACTTGAGCGACTCCTGCGGTCGTACGAGTCGCGGCATGAGATTTAGGACTAATCATGAACCGGCGCTTGTGCCGCCGCTTGAGCCGGCGCCCCGACATCAACCGTCGGCAGTCGATAAAAAAACCGGCGCATGCCGCCAAGCTCAAAGGGCCGCCATTGACCCTCGGCTTGCGCCAACCGATCCGCCAGGGCGCCGAGGACAAGCGGGTTCACACCCATACCGGTATGGCTGGCCGTCACGATTTCAATGCTCTCGGCCATTGCGCCGGCTGGCTCATGGCTGAGTTGCCAGGGAACAATGCCGTCGCTGCGACTGTAAATCGAGGTGGTGGGTACCGGCGGCGGCAGACGCAACTCATCGCGTGAAATCCGAACAACTTGCGGCTGCTTGCCGTTGATCCAGCGGAACAGACGCGACGCATTGGTCGCGCTGGCCGAGCCTGCAAACGGACTACCGAGACTCACCACGCTGCGAATCAGGCTCGGATCGCGCTTGGCCAGTTCGCGCGCATAAAGTCCGCCGAGACTCCAACCAACCAGGCTGACTTTTGCGCTATGCAGCGCGCGCATTTTACTGATCTGTGTCAGCGCAAGATCGAACAGTTCCTCACTCGGTGTCAGATTGCGCCCTTGTTCCCAACCGTAAGTTTGATAGCCGAGATGACGCAGCAAGCGGCGCAGCGGCTGCGTGCTGAAATCGGTAGCAAGGAAACCCGGATACACAATCACCGGGTGACCATCGCCCCGCGGCAAACTTAGCAGCGCTGGTGCCATCAGGGCGCTGGCGGCAAACTCGAATGGCGCACGTGCCTCGAGAGCGATTTTAAGAAACCCCGGCGGCTTGATCGAAGTCATGCGCGTTTCGCTTTTGCAGCAGGCTTGACAATCTTCAGGTCAGGTTTTTGCGCTGGCTTGCGCTTGACGGTCGTCGCTACATGTCGGGGCTTTGTTTGAAGCGACTCGACCGCGATGATCGATTCAGTTTGCGGTGCCACTTCCGCTTGCAGCGGCGGCGGCAATTTGCGCAGCACCTCAAGCGCCTTCAGGAGGTGGACACCGAGTTCATCGACATCGCGCAACGCGCGACGACAGGAAATCAGACCAAAGCAAAGCTGACCCAGGTAGCTTTGCACGGTGATGTTCAAGGCGATGCCATGAACGACAATTGACACCGGAAAGATCGCAGACATTCTGGCACCAGCCAAATAGAGCGGCACCTGCGGCCCGGGTACGTTCGAGATGACGACGTTCGCGATCCGCAATCGATCGGCGATCCGTGATCGCCCATAAAGTGAGGCCAGACCGCTCAGCAGCCAAGGCGAACCCACCGATGGAAAATCAGTGGGTATCAGACTGCCAAACGTACCCATTTGCGCTTTCATCGCACGGGTACCCAACATGATTGCGTTCAATCGCTCAACCGGGTCGACAATCTGGGTCGCCAGATCAATCAAGGTACCCGAGACCTGGTTGTTGCTGCTGGTATCACCTTCGGCGCGCAAGGAAATCGGCACACCGGCCACCAGCGTTTTCGGCGGCAACTCGCGAGAATCGTTCAGATATTCGCGCAGCGCCGTGCTGCAGAGCCACAGCACCATATCGTTGATCGAGGCGTCGAACATCTTGCCAATGGTCTTGACCTCAGCCATCGGTAGCGTGACACCGGCAAACGCGCGTTGATTGGTGATCGAGGTATTGAACGGCGTGGCCGGCGCAAACTTGAAGCGCGTGCCGGCTGCCCGCTGGTTGCCGTCGTTCTTCGATCGCCGCTTAGCAATGGCCTGGCTGGCGGTCTTAAGCAAGGCTGCGGCCAGCGGCGGCAAGAGTTTGCCCAGTTGAACCACTTGTGATGCCTGATTCGATACCGCAGCGCCCAATAGTTCGGCGACACCCAACTGATAACGATTACCGCGCGTGGGTCGCGGCGCTTTGACTCGCCGCGGTTCGGCACTGAAGTCAAACACACTATTGCCCATCGCTACTGCCGCCTGGCCATCGACCGCCGCATGATGAACCTTCGAATAAAAACCAATCCGACCATCGGCCAGGCCATCGATCACATAGAACTCCCAGAGCGGGCGGCTGCGATCGAGCAAACTTGAATGCAGGCGAGCGGCCAGGGCTTCGAGTTGCGCCATCGTGCCTGGCTTGTTGAGCACTAGATAACGCACGTGGTAGTCGATATCAATGTCGTCGTCATGAATCCAGACCGGATTAGCCAGGTCAAACGGCATGAGCGCCAACTTGCGGGTAAAGACCGGCGCCAGATGCATGCGGCTCACCACATGAGCCTTGAGCTTTTCATACCACTCGCCGTCGCCGTTAGCGGTGCCTTCGGGGCGCTCGAACAACGCCAGACTGCCGACATGCATCGGCATCTCGGGACTCTCAAGATGCAGGAAAGCGCCGTCGATGACGCTCAGGTGGCTCAAATCTTTCATGGCGGGTCTTTCATAGCTGCTCTTTCATCGCTCGTCTCACGGCAGGCTATCGGAGGCTATCGGAGGCTGTCGGAGGGCGTCAGACCGGCGTCAACAACGCCTTGCCCGCCCGAAAATTCGCTACATTGTCCAATACCAGTTGGCCCATGGCGGCACGGGTCGAAGTGGTCGCGCTCGCCTGATGCGGTTGCAACACGACGTTATCGAGCCCGAACAAAATTTCGGGAACATTGGGTTCATCGTTAAAGACATCGAGGCCGGCAGCGCCGAGTTGCCTGGAGACCAGCATCTCGATCAGGGCTTCCTGATCGACCACCGAACCGCGCGCAATATTGACGAACAGTCCTTCCGGACCGAGGGCGGCGAGCACCTCTCGCGAAATAATCTTGCGCGTTGCCGGACCGCCAGGGCAGGATGCAACCAGCGTATCGGCCCATTGCGCAAGTGCCACGATCGAATCGAAATGACGGTACACAATCTCGTCTTTCCGGCGCGGGCCAAAATAGGCAACCGAAGTATTAAACGCCACACAGCGCTTCGCAATCGCCTGGCCGATGCGGCCCATACCAACGATACCGATCTTGCGGCCTTGCATGCTTTGCGTCAGCGCCATGCCACCCTTGCGCCAACGGCCGGCTCGCACATACTGATCGCCTTGTACCACTTGTCGAACGCTCGCCAGCAGCAGCGATAGCGCCAGATCGGCAACGTCTTCGGTCAGTACATCCGGGGTATTCGTCACCGCAACTCGATGCGCTTTGGCATAGGCCAGATCGATCGCATCGGTACCAACACCAAAACACGCGACCATGGCCAATTTGGGTAACTGCGCCATTTCGGTCGCACTGATGCCACGACTGCCACTGGTGACCACCAGGCTGCAGTCAGTCGCCACTTGCTGCATCAACGCAGTTTGATCGGACGCCGACCAGTAGCGATGACACTCATAGGTCGATTCAAGTGCCGCCAGCGTCGGCCCGTAAATGACGTCCATGATCAGCACAGGTGATTTCATTGAATATCGATTCAAGGTTGAAATTTAAAGTGACTTTGGTGATTCGAGCCGCAACTTTTCAGCCCAAGGCCGTAGCGCGGTCATGATACCCGGATGTAATGCGATGCCGTCGCGCAGTTGTTCGTGCTTACGCCGAAGGGCACGCTCACCCGGAATTCGCACCGGCTGCGTCGCCAGTCGCGGCACCGACGCATGGCAGGCCGCGGTGATCCAGTCGGTTTGTCGGGTGAACGCATCGAGCCCGGCAAACCCCGACGGATCGTGCAACTGCAAATACACGGTGGCGCCCCAGCCAGAACTCGGATCGGCTCGACCAAAACCGGCCAGCCCGCCGGTCATTGCCTCGATCATCAGCGCCAGACCGTAGCCCTTGTGACCAGCGTCCAGTCCACCGAGTGGCAACAGGGTGCCGGGCGGATCGGCCGCCAGCACGCGCGGATCATGGCTGGGCAGGCCCTGCGAATCAAGCCACCAGGCATGTTCGCCAGGCCGACCGTCCTTCTGCAAACGGTTGGTCATACCGTTAGTGGTGATCGAAGCGGAAACATCGATCATCATCGGATCGGTGCCGGTCGGAATACCGACCGCAATCGGGTTCGGCGTAAACACCGCGCGGGTACCGCCGAATGGCGCAACGCTGGCCGTAGCCGGATCAGAACAGGCCAGCGTCATCAAAAAACCGGCCCGTGCCGGCGCTTCGAGATAGGCTGCGAGACAGGCAATATGATGACTGCGGCGAATGACCACGGTGGCGCTGCCAAAGTCGCGCGCCCTCGGCTGCGCCCAAGCAATCGCCAGTTTGACCAGCCAGGGGCCTGGCAGTTTTTCGCCGTCCCAGGTCGCCACGCAGGCTCGCTCGGCCAGCACGGTCGGCGCACCCGAGGCCTTCATTTTGCCTTGGATCAAATCATTGAGGTAGGGCGCCAGCAATTGCAAGCCATGCGTGTCATGGCCCAGTAGATCGCCTTCAACCAGGACGGCCGCAACCTCGGCCGCCATCGACAAATCCAGTCCGGCTGCAACCAAGGCTTGGTTCGCAAAGTCTATCAGCCGGCCAGCGTCATAACGCGCGGCCACCGGCTCAGTAGGTTGCACGGCCGCCGGACAGATCGAACACTGCTCCGGTCGAAAACGAGCACTCCTCGGAGGCTAACCAGGCAATCATCGAGGTAATTTCTGCTATGAGCCCGAAGCGTGCCATTGGAATCTTCGACAGCATGAAGTCAATATGTTGCTGGCTCATCTGATCGAACATCGCCGTCTTGACGGCCGCTGGGGTCACACAATTTACCCGGATACCGGTTTTTGCCAGTTCCTTGCCGACTGATTTGGTCAGTCCAATCACCGCCGCCTTCGAGGCACTGTAAGCGCTGGCATTCGGGTTGCCTTCTTTACCGGCAACCGAGGCGATGTTGATGATGCGACCGTAGTTGTTCTTCAACATTTCCGGAACCACGGCTCGATTACACAGAAACACGCCATTGACATTCACGTCCATGACCTTGCGCCAATCGGCTACGCCATATTCCCAGGTCGTTGTGTTGGGGCCGGTGATGCCGGCGCTGCAAACCAGGATGTCGAGACGCCCGAACGCCTTGATGCTGACCGCTGTCGCGGCAGCGACCGAGGCCTCGTCGGTCACGTCAACCGAAACGCCGAGATGCCCTCCGCCGTCGAGCGAAGCTGCTACCTTGGCTGCTGCTTGCGGGTTGACGTCCCAAATCGCCACCTTCGCGCCACTGGCGGCAAAGCGCTCGGCAACGCCGGCCCCGATGCCGGACGCGCCGCCCGTCACGACCGCAACGCGGCCCTTCAAATCGATCGAATTCATGAGCTGCCTTCGCTAAACAAATGACTGTTCGGAAAGCACTATTTAAGCATCTTCGGTAACCACAAGGACAAGGACGGCCAATAGGTAATCAAAATCAGCGCCACGCCCAGCGGGATGTAGAACGGCAGCATGGCGCGAACGATCTGGCCGAAGCTGACCTTGGCGATATCCTGAACAATGAACAGCAGCACGCCAAAGGGTGGTGTGGCAGCGCCAATCAGCAAATTCAGTATGATGATCAGACCAAAGTGGACCGGATCAATGCCCAGTTGCAGAATCAGCGGCAGAAAGGTCGGTACCGCGATCAGCAGTATCGCGGTCGTTTCCATGAAGCAGCCGATGATCAGCAGCAGGATGTTGATCATCAGCAGGATCAGCCACTTGTTCTGGGTTATCGATAACAACG
>JANORY010001234.1:0-1167 GCA_031415535.1 Burkholderiales bacterium
CGCATTTTTGCCGCTGATGGCCGTCAAGCCGCATGTCGAGTCCGGCAAAATCAAGGTGCTGGCGGTGACCAGCTCAAAGCGCTCGCCGCTGTTGCCGAATGTGCCGACCTTCATCGAGGAAGGATTTCCGGATCTGGACATCTACATCTGGTCGATGATCCTGGCACCGAGCGGCACACCGGACGCCGTGATATCGAAACTCAATGCTGAGCTGACCCGCGCGCTGCGCGCAATTGATATCGCCGAGAAATGGCGTGCGGTGGATTTCGAGCCTTTGCCGACTACGCCGGAGGAGGCCGCGCAATTCATGCAAACCGACTCGAAGCGCTGGGCCGAAGCGGTCAGAATCTCGGGCTTCAAGGCCGCCGACTAGATGAGCCGAAAGCCACTGCCCTTCAAAACCCGCTTGCCGGTTTTTGCTGCACCGATGTTTCTGATTTCAGGACCTGACCTGGTTGTCGCCGCCTGCGAGGCCGGCATCATCGGTTCCTTTCCGACGCCGAACGCACGGCCGATCGAAGTGCTCGATGAATGGATGTCATCAATCACCTCACGACTGGCCAAGCTGCGCGCTGAGCGGCCCGAAGCGGTGATCGGACCTTGGGCGGCCAACCTGGTGACCCATTCATCGAATGAGCGCTTGCCGGAGGACTTGAAGCTGATTGCGCGCTATCAGCCGCCGATCGTCATCACCGCGCTCGGCAGCCCGAAGCCAGCGATTGAAGTGGTCAAGTCGTATGGCGGCCTGGTGTTCGCCGATGTCGTCAATCTGAACTTGGCCCGCAAGGCAGTCGCTGCTGGCGTCGACGGACTGGCCTGCGTCTCGGCGGGTGCTGGCGGACATACCGGTTACATCACGCCGTTTGCCTTTGTTTCGGCGGTGCGCGAATTCTTCGATGGTTATGTCATTGTCGGTGGTGGCATCGCCGACGGCTGGGGCGTGGCCGGCGCGATTGCGGCCGGGGCCGTCTTTGTCTACATGGGCTCTCGCTTCATTGCGACCACCGAAAGCATGGCGCGCGCCGAATACAAGCAAATGCTGATCGACAGCACCGTCGACGACCTGCTGATCAGTGCTGGTCTGACTGGCACATCGGCGATCTGGCTCAAGCCCTCGCTGCGCGCCAACGGACTCGACCCTGATAACCTGCCAGCGCCGCCGACCCG
>JANORY010001235.1:0-6917 GCA_031415535.1 Burkholderiales bacterium
GGAACCGTAATTTCCTGGCTCGCCGCAAGGTAACGCGGCCCGGGAATTTGGCCCGACTGAATGGCATTACGCAACACCACATCGAGACGCGGCTTGGCGGTTGACGCACCAACACAAGAGGTGAATCCGGATTTCAGATAACGCTCGGCGATGTGCGCACACCAAAGAATATGTTCTTCGGTCGGCATGCGCTGGATAGAATTTAGCGTTGGCTGGTCATTCCACGAGAAGTGGGTGTGCGCGTCAGTCATGCCAGGCATCAGTGTGGCACCGGCACCGTCGATGATGGTCAGGCCGGTGATCGGCAAGGCACGCGCGCCACGAGCGACGCGCTGAATGCGATTGCCCTGAATGAGCACTTCACCTGAAAACGGCTCCGCACCGCTGCCATCAAAGATACGGACGTTGGTGAAAAGAACGTTGGCCATCAGACTCTCCTCCCGCGTACCTCATGCGGGGTCGGCCCCGTCTTGAAAATGGCAACGCTTGAATCCCGATTGAGACGTGCGGCTCGAAATGAGACGACAGTCTCAACCGGAAGCCGGATAATAGAAAGATTATGGCCAGCCTGTCAAGAATCAGAAAACCAAGCATCAGAAAACCAAGCCTGCAACCTGTGACGCAGGCGGGGGCGGTCAGTGAACGAACGTACCGGCTGCTGATGACGCATGCGATGCGCTTGGTCAGTCAGGAGCGCGCCCCATCGGTTGCCGAGCTGGCGGTGGCGGCCGGGGTCTCGCGCGCCACCGCCTATCGTTATTTTCCGAGCCGCAGCAAACTGATTTCTGCGGTCGTGGGCGAGGGGCTGACGCCGGTCCGACAGTTTGAGCCGATTGCCAACGATGGGCCAGCGCGCGTGCGTGAACTGTTTGATAAGACCTTCCCCTTATTTATTCTGTTCGAGCCGCATATGCGGGCGGCGCTGCAGCTTTCGCTGGAACATCACGCGCTGGAGCGCAGTGGCCTGATCGATGAGGAGCCGTTTCGACGCGGCCACCGCCGTGCCATCCTGGCGCGGGTCGCGGCACCGCTGCGAAAAAAGCTAGGTAAGGCCGGCTATGAACGCTTACTGAAGGCGCTGTCGCTGGTTTACGGCATTGAACCCTATGTAGTACTCAAGGATATCTGGGGCAGTAAAGACAAGGAAGTCGAGTCGATCGCCCGTTGGGTGGTTGACGCGCTGCTTGCTGCGGCGCAAAAAGACGCCAAATGAGCCCAAATGACTAACCAATGGTAGCGCCCCTGCTACCGTTCATCACGCTGTGCTTGAGTCGAAAGGCCAGTGGTTACTCAATGGAGGGTGTTTAGTAAATCATGAGCAGGCAATCCCTTGTCCAGTGCGGATACCAGCCAGTCGATTCAGAGTCTGAGTCAGAATCAGATTCCGGGTCAGGGTCAGCGTCAGCGTCACGCGCGCCGACGCTGGCTCAAGCGAGCGCTTGGCTGCGCCGTGCTGCCGCTAAGGTCTGTGGTGCTGCCGCTAGCGCCGGTGGCGCTGCTGTCCGTTGCCGCCTGTACAACCGTCAATACTCAACCGGCACCGGCCCTTGGCAAGGAGATGGCTTGGGCATTGCTGCCGCTGATGAACAACACCGAAACGCCGCAGGCTGGTTTGCGCGGCGAGGCGATTCTTGAGAGCTTGCTGCGCACCGGCGGTTACCGGCAACTGACCCGCTACCCGGCGGGACTCAATAAGGAGTCGTTATTTGATCCGGCGTCGCGTAAGGCCGTCGATGAGGCTTTGATTTGGGCCAAGGCACAGGGGATTCGATTTGCGATCACGGGCACCGTGGACGAATGGCGCTACAAGGTCGGTGTCGATGGCGAACCGGCGGTAGGCATGACGCTGCAGATTATTGATGTCCGAGACGACACAGTCATCTGGAGTGCGGCGGGCAGCAAGACCGGATGGAGTCGCGAATCGGTGGCCGCCGTTGCGCAAAAGTTAATCGCTCAATTGACCCGACCGTTGGTTTAGGTTTAGGCTAAGGCAACACCGAGTAGTACGCGAGATCCAGTTCGCGGCTGTCTGCGCCCAGGTACCAAGCCTGTTCCGAACGAATCGGGTCGATCACCCAACCCAGACTGTACGGGTGTGCAAAGAACGCCGCCTGGGTGCGCCGATCGGTTGCGCTGAAAAAGGCCCCGAGATCCGGGTGGCTGTGATACCAGCCGACAATCAACCGAGTCTCGTTCAACCGCGTGCCGGCCTCGCGCCAGATAGTGCTGTGCATGCGCAGAGAAATCGCGGATGTGTCGAACTCGGTACTGGCCAGCGACTCGGTCACCAGAATGGCCTGAACTGCCTGGCCAGATTGTTCGCTAATCACGTCGCTAATCACGTCGCCAATCACGTCACCAAAAACTTCGCCGATCAGCAGGCCGCCCTGCTCGTGTGGATTTTGCGCGAGGTGTGCTGTGATCGCGACCAACACCCTGGATTCAACGATGATTGAAACCGGGGTAGCTTCATTAAACCGAGCGTGAAGGACCTCGGGGGCATTAAGCGCCGCGCGTTCTGACAAAATCTGTCGCAATCGAGACATCGGCTGCGGCTGCCAGATTGGGCTGGTATCTTGCCACTTCATTGCACGTATCGTTTCAAGTTTTGTATCGTTTCAGGTCTGCGCCGCGAACTCGTGCTGGCATTTTGGACATGCAACGATACCGGTCCTGCCGGCTGGCAGTCGCATTTTGGCGTCGCAGTTCGGGCAAGAACGAATTCGATGGCCCACGCTTGAATCGTAGGATGTTTGTGGCGCGGCACTGTCAGACATTGTCGATTGGATCCGCGCCGATTCATCCAACCAGTTCACCCGGTCGCTCGGAAACGCGGCGGGATGTTGCCGCCGAGTCTGTTGGTACCAACTGAGCGCACTACGGTTGGCGGCCGACTGTTCATTGACCAGTAACGTATCGAAGCTGAGCAGACGTGCAATCCGTTGAACGAACAGATCGATGCCCTCGCTGGCGAGCCATTTTGCGCCCAGGCAGACCACGCCGGATTCCCAAACGTTCGGATGCAATATCGGTGTGGTGAGGCGGGCAACCGGCGCGACAAAGGGGTAACGCGCGCCGAAATCAATGATCAATCGGCTTGAGTCACGATGGGTCGCCGGATAGGCGCGCGAATCAGCAGTTCGATAGCGCAAATCGATCTCGGCTTTCGGGCGAGCGGCGCTGGGTAACTGCAGCAGTTCGATCTTGCCGCCGCTGCGCGTGCCAAGCTGTTGCAGGCGATCGCGATCGTTGGTCAGACGCAATGAGAAGGCATCCATCGGTGATTGCGCCGATCAAACT
The DNA here is from genome assembly GCA_031415535.1 of Burkholderiales bacterium. Taxonomy (GTDB): domain Bacteria; phylum Pseudomonadota; class Gammaproteobacteria; order Burkholderiales; family Burkholderiaceae_E; genus JANLTP01. The sequence goes on from JANORY010001235.1 coordinate 3,301, forward strand.
TGCTGATCAACGCCAGCGACTAAAACCGGTTGAACTTCAAGAACGTCGCCGGGCCTCACCTTAGCGCCATTGAGCACTTCGCGCGGACTCAATAACTCGCCGGTGCTGACGTTGACCAGCGAATAGTCGGTATCGGCGGGCAGTGCCCAGTTATCGACTGCGCCCTGAATCACGTCAGCACCGGTGCTGTGGTTGTCAAGCGTAACGTCGGCGCGACGTGTCTGGTCGGCCGTGCGGATGGTAAGTTTCAAGTCATTGGCCATGTCGGATCCTTCATAGAATTATGCGGCGCTGCGTCCCATTCAATGAACTGCGTCGCCTGTGCGAACTGGACTAGCGCAAACGGTACCGGTGCGCGCAGCGTTGGCAGTTGTGCCAGCAAGGTAATCAATTCAGTGAACTCGAAACGGTCGCGTACCTCAACCGCCATCGACGCTTTCTGACAAGTCGGGCACCAGCTTAATTGATCATCAAATTGCCGAGCACGTTGGCCAATTAATTCGCTGGCCGCGCCCCGCACACCGCGCTGATTGCCGCATTGCGTACAGCCATAAGCCGTGATGATCGGCTCAGGTAAAACGACCGGCACGGTGTTATCGTCGACGGCTTTAGTTGCGTTTGCGGTTACGTCTGCGTCTGTGTCTGCGTCCGAGGCTGCAATCAAGTCGGCCAATTGCCCGCGCTCGGGGCGGCGCTCAAAGCCCGAACAGGCGGCACATCCAGGCTGGCGCTTTAAGCTAGCGGCCTGACTGATCATCGTGTGCGAGTCCAGGAACACTCGGCGCGAGCCGTTTGATCGACGATGATCATCGAGGTCGGCGCTCCCCCTTATTGGATCTGCTTCTGCGCCCGTTCGCGCGTCCTGGCGCGCGTCAGTGCCCGCCCTCGTGCCGGTCCGTTTGCTCTGTCCCAAACCTAATGCGGCAGCAGCCGCCATGGCACCGGCCAGACTGGCGGTGATGGTGGTGGTAGGCACCTTTTGCTCTACGAATGCTCGCTTGAGCAAGCCGCCACACGAATAGCGCAGCGCCATGCGTTGATAAGTTGATTCCGGTAGATGGCATTCATAACAGGCAACGTCCCACTGCGAATGGGCAAACACTTCGAGACTGACAAACCGGCTGTCGATGGCAGAATTCACCAGATCCACCCCTGCCAGTAGACAGAGCTGGTTCAAGCGCAGGCGTGCGTCGAAGTTATCGACGGCACTGACGACCGCCCGGTAGGCGGACAGCGCGCTCGGGTTCAGCGTGTCGCGGATGTCGCCGGTAAACGCGCGCAAGCGGCAGTTCGGATCGAGTTCGGCCGCGTGCGACACCACCGCCTGCGCCTTTGAGGTGCCAATGTCGCGTTCGCGCAGCAGTACTGAGCGTGTCAGGTTATGAATTTCAACCGTATCAAAGTCGTAGACGTCGATTTGACCGACCCCCAGCAGCGCCAGGTTTTTGACCACCTCGTTGCCGATGGCTCCGGCACCTACCACCGCGATGCGCGCCGCCGACACCTCGTGCTGCGAGAACCAATCAATCAGATTGTGGCGCAGGTAACGATCGGATTCGGCGTACACGGCTTCAAGCGGTGGCGGTGTTCGAGACCGTCACCGGGGCCAGATCGAGGCCGCCGCAGGCCACACAACGGCCCTGGTTTGAGCTGGTCAGGGCGTCGATGCTGGCCTGGGAGTAGAACGCCAGGCAGCCGCCGCATCGAAACAATGCGTCGTGGACGTTGACCGGTGCGCTCGAGAAGGCATCGCGCACGCCCACCAGCTCCCGCGCGTCGACCGCATGCAGGGTGACGGCACTCGAATTCGGCTCGGAATTCCGATCAGGCCAGAAGCGTCGCTTCGGTCGAAACGTCTCGCGGTGGCGGTTTTTCTGCTGACTCGCTAGTCCGAGCGCGAGCAGCGCCAGCACTGCCAAAACCAGCATCGCGATAACACGCGGCATAATCAACCGACCTTTTAGTGATAGTGAGTGGTCGCACAATCAACTCGAATCAGCTCAGGCGAGCATCGGGCCGCAGTGCGTGATGAGTAGACTAACGCACGTTGCGGCGATTGGTTGAGCGAACCAAGCGTGAAACACCTCACAAGGGCCACTTTGGAACAGCTCAGTAGACTTCGACGACGCCGTGTCGCTTGCTGGATCGCTTCACGACAGTGACCGTTTTGGCGCGCGGTGACCATGCCGGTATCGGCGAATCAATTCGATTGGCTTGCGCCAACTGTTCAAGCCGGGACAGCGTACGCTGAATTCTTACAACGGTCGGCGTCAAACGGACACCGACCCGAGCGCTTGAGATGTTTGATTGTCGTGTCAGATTTTGAATCTGCACGAGCAACTCATCGAAGTCAATGCGCAGCGCTTCGGCAATCCCGGCTGTTTCGATTGCGACGCGTTCGAGTTCAGCGAGTGACTCGGAGCGGGGCAGGTCGCGATCCATAGCGGTATCCATTTACGAAGGCCAACGCGCAGTTTCCCGCAGGATTGGCCCGCCGCCAAGGAACTATTCGCCGCCTCAGATCAATGCGCGCCAGTAGCCGACCAACGGATGGTGGATCGCTGCCGGTCGCCGCGCTGCGGGTATCGATGTGTGGCGATTGTGTTGTTATCGATCCTGGAACAATTGTCAATTCCGGTATGCCGGCACCCAAATTTCTTGCCAACGTCATCGTCGGCGTTTAAAACCACTTCTCCGGGCTTTTGGCCGGCAAAAATAATTCGGAGGGATCGGTACGATGGACTTTAACGCTGTCACAAACTATCTGGCGTCGAACGGCATTGATTTATTGCTTAAGTTGGCTGCCGCGCTGGCCATCTGGCTGATCGGCCGCTGGATCATCGCCAAACTCATGATTCTGGTCGGTCGGGGCATTGCTCGCGGCGGCAAGATTGACGCGACCATGAGCAACTACATCACCGCAATCCTGTCGGTGTTGCTGACCATCGGTTTGGCGATGGGCATTTTGGGCTTTCTCGGTGTTCAGACGACTTCGTTCGCGGCGCTGCTGGCCGGGGCCGGGCTGGCGATTGGCACCGCCTGGGGTGGTTTGTTGACCCATTTCGCGGCCGGCGTGTTCATGCAGATACTTCGCCCGTTCAAGGTCGGCGATTATGTGGTGGCGGGTGGTGTCGAGGGTTCGGTCAAGGAAATGGGTTTGTTCGGCACGACCTTGCTGACACCCGATAACGTCACCACCATCGTCGGCAATAACAAGGTGTTTTCCGATACGATCAAGAATTTCTCGGTGCAACCGCATCGGCGGGTTGAGTGTGTCGCCAAGGTTGCCAATACAGTTGACCCGCGAGAAGCGATTGAGCGGCTGCGCCCGGCTATCGCTGCAATCAAGAACGTTCTGGCTACGCCGGCACCCGAGATCGATATTCTTCAATTCACCGGCGAAGGTCCGGTGCTCGCGGTGCGTCCGTACACCAACACCGTGAACTACTGGCAAGTTTATTTTGATACCAATCGGGCAATTGTTGAAGTGTTCGGTGCGGCGGGCTATCCAGTTCCGGCGGCGACGGTTATTCACCAGTAGTCGGTGCAGCCCCGAGCTGTGGTAAAACCCAGTTCGATGATTGCCTTGTTCTTCGAAGTCCATCCGAGGCCCGGTC
>JANORY010001236.1:0-1406 GCA_031415535.1 Burkholderiales bacterium
GTGCGCGGATACACCGAATACGGGCCGATGGCGGTCAGGTCCCAGAGATCAAAGGCCAGGATTTCGCCGTCCCGGGTACAGGCCAGGCGAACCCGTGCCTTGTGTTCGCGGGCGTGGATATCCGACAGAAATGACTCGACGCGGTCGGCATAAAACTTGATCGGCCGCCGCAGCATGACGGACAGTGCGGCGGTAGCCATTTCATCCGGATAAACATGGACCTTGATACCAAATGAGCCGCCGATATCCTTGCTGATGACCCGAACATTGGCTTCGGGAATATTCAAGTGCCGCGAAAAAATATCCTGCATCATGTGCGGCGTTTGGGTCGCGTGATAGGCCGTCAGCGTGTGTTCTGCCGGGTTATAGTCGGCAACGATGGCGCGGCCCTCCAGGGTGACCCCGGTGTGACGACCGAATTCGTAGATTTCTTCGACCACCAGGTCGGCCCGTGCGAACGCTGCATCGACCCCGCCGGTGTCGAGGCTGCGCGAAAAGCAGACGTTATCGCCCAACTCCGGGTGAATAACGTAGTCGCCGGCCAGCGAGCGTTCCATGTCGGTAACCACCGGCAGCTCTTCATAGTCGGCCTGAATCAGCAGCACCGCGTCTTCGGCCTGCGTGCGCGTCTCGGCCACTACAGCGACGACAGCTTCGCCGTGTGAGCAGACGCGATCGATCGCCAGCGCGTGTTGCGGCGGTGATTTGATCCCCTTCAAATGCGTGAGCACCGCAATCCAGGGGCTGCAGTACTCGGCCAACTGTCGACCCTCAACCACCGCCACGACGCCAGCGGCGGCGCGCGCCGCGCTCAGATCCAGGCTCCTGATTCGCGCATGCGCATGCGGGCTGCGCAGGAACACCACATGCGCCAGGCGCGGCAGTCGCAGGTCGTCGGTGAACACGCCACGACCTTGCAGCAATCGCTTGGCATTGGCACGCGGAATGCTTTGGCCGATATAGCCCTTGTCGGTCGCGGTTTCCGGCTGGTGCAGGGGCAACTCGGCCGTGGCCAGTTCTGTGCGGGTTGGCGCGCTCATTTGACCAGTCCCAGGCTGAGCGCCACCGAACTCAAAGGGTCAGCAGTCGGCGTGCGACGCACCATCAGCACCGATTCAATCGCGTCGACGATGGCCTGGTAGCCGGTACATCGGCAATAATTGCCGGACATGAATTCGCGAATCTGCTCGCGATTGGCATCGGGCAGCGTGTCGATGAGCGCCTTGGCTGTAACGATCATGCCGGGGGTGCAGTAGCCGCATTGCAGCGCGTTGTGGCGATGAAACGCGGCCTGCAATTCGCTGAGTTCGGCCGAGTCTGACAATCCTTCGATGGTGTCAATTTTCCGGCCATCGGCCTGCACCGCGAGCATCAAGCAGCCGCGCACCACGTTGCCATCGACCCGG
>JANORY010001237.1:0-2413 GCA_031415535.1 Burkholderiales bacterium
TTCCTGGCCCTCAATGCCTATTTCATCGAGCAGGATGTGCCGGCTGTAGCGCAGCAACTGCGCATCGTCCACCTCTGCCTGCCTCCTGCGGGCTTTATCGAGTCTTGGTGTCTTCCGGTGCCTTGGCGGTTTCTTCCTTGGGCTTGGCTACCACTACCGGTTGACCCTTCAAATGATTCATCGCTTGCGACAACTGATAGTCCTCGGCGCTGCCGAACTCGATGGGTTTACGGTCTTTGTTCTTGTCGTTGGCAGCCGGGTCGTTGGCGGTGGCCTTCGGAATCTTGGGTTTGTCTTCGGCATCCTTCGGATTGCTCAGGTGACGATTCAAATCGGCCTCGCGAACGCGGAACGATGTCAGGTCGCCTTCCGGTGTTTCCTCAACAATGAAATCCGGCGTAATGCCCTTGGCCTGAATCGAGCGTCCCAGTGGTGTGTAGTACCGAGCCGTCGTGAGCTTGATCGCGCTGTTGTTGGTCAATGGCAAGATCGATTGCACCGAACCCTTGCCGAAGGTCTGGGTGCCAATGACGACCGCCCGTTTGTGATCCTGCAGCGCGCCGGCGACGATCTCCGATGCTGAAGCTGAGCCGCCGTTCACCAGAACCACCATTGGGACGTTCTTCACGCCAGCCGGCAAGCGCGCCAGATAGTCGTCGCGCGTGCCGCGCAGGTAGTCTTCCGGTGAGGCCACATATTTGCGCTTCGCATCTTCAGTGCGGCCATCGGTCGAGGTGACCGTTACGCGGGCCGGCAGGAAGGCAGCGGAAACGCCGACCGCACCATGCAACAAGCCGCCCGGATCGTTGCGAAGGTCGAGCACCAGGCCCTTCAGAGTTCCGCCCTTGTACAAGCCCTCGATGTGCTTGACCAGGTTATCGACGGTATGTTCCTGGAACTGAGTGACCCGAACAAAACCGATTCCTGGCTCTATCATTTTCGATTTGACCGACTGCACGCGGATGACATCGCGCATCATGGTCAGCACAATCGGCTTGGTCTCGCCCTTGCGCGAAATGGTCAGCGTAATTTGCGTTTTCGGTTTGCCGCGCATCAGTTTGACGGCGTCGTTCAGGGTCAGACCCTTGGTGGCTTTTTCGTCGATCTTGATGATCAGATCGCCCGCCTTGACACCAGCGCGGGCGGCCGGGGTGTCCTCAATGGGCGAGATCACCTTGACAAAACCATCTTCGGTACCGACTTCAATGCCCAAGCCGCCAAACTCGCCTTGAGTGCCCACTTGCAGTTCCCGAAACGCGTCAGCGTCCAGGTAGGCCGAATGGGGGTCCAGGCCGGCCAACATACCGCTGATCGCTTCGGTGATCAGCTTTTTGTCCTCGACGTTCTCGACGTAGTTGGCCTTGATCGCGCCGAAGACATCCGAGAATTGACGGAGTTCCTCAAGCGGCAAAGGTGCTCGTGCGTCGCGTTGCGCCACTGCGGTCACGCCGAGGCTGACCAAAACACCGGCAATTGCGCCAAAGGAAATCAGACTGGCCTGCTTAAAACGAATATTCATGGGTCTAGCCATTAAAAAGCTGTGAAATTAAATCGCCAATGTGTCACCCTACACTATAAACCCGGAACCCCACCTGCGCTTGCCCAGGCGCACCACTTGGGGTCTTTCAGATCGATTATTCAACCGCCGATCAGTCCGACAGGACTCGGCTGGCCCCAGGCCCATCTATTTTTTGGCCTTGCCCTGGGCGGCTACCGCCGCCATGGCGGCATGAATCTCGTCCGCATTGCCCAGGTAATGGCTCGCAGTGACCTTCAGTTGCTCGTCCAATTCATAAACGAGCGGCTGTGCAGTGGGTATGTTTACCTCGACAATCCTTTCAGCGCTGATGCCGTCAAGATGCTTGATCAGCGCCCGCAACGAATTGCCGTGGGCCACCACAATGACCTTTTTGCCGCTGCGAATGGCCGGCGCAATCGCCTCGTCCCAGTAGGTAACCACCCGCAGCACAGTGTCCTTCAAGCATTCGGTGCGCGGCAAAGCTGCCGCTGGCACACCGGCGTAACGGGGGTCGCTGTTTGATTCGCGTGGATCGCCCACTGGCAGTGGTTCCGGCGCTACATCAAAAGCACGCCGCCAGACCATAACTTGCTGTTCGCCATACTTGGCGGCGGTCTCGGCCTTATTCAAGCCCTGTAAGGCTCCATAATGGCGCTCGTTTAATCGCCAGTCGTGCACAACGGGTATCCACAATCGGTCCATTTCGTCTTGCACCATGGTCAGCGTCCGGATGGCACGCTTTAAGACGGACGTAAAGGCGATATCGAAGTCGAATCCTTCGGTTTTAAGCAGTTGACCGGCGCGGCGAGCTTCGCTGCGACCGTTCTCGGTGAGATCGACATCGGTCCAGCCGGTGAAGCGGTTTTCGAGATTCCATTGGCTTTCGCCGTGGCG
>JANORY010001238.1:0-1568 GCA_031415535.1 Burkholderiales bacterium
CCGACTAACAGTGCCGCAAGCTGGGGCGCACCGGCCAGCTCAAAGGCTGAATAACGCGGACGCAGGGAGTCGAAATATTGCAGCGCAGTCAGATTCTCAAATAGTTCGGTGCGCGGATCGGTCCAGAATACTTGCTGACGGTAGCCCTTGGGGTCGTTCGATAGCAAAACACCGTTGATCTTTAGAGATCCTGAGTGAGCACTTAATTCGCCGGACAACAAGCGCAGCAGCGTGGTCTTGCCACTACCCTCGCCACCGAGGATAAGGCTGATGCCGGGTGGAATGTGGGCGCTCACATGATCAAACAGCGGCATTTGCGGGTAAGCAAAGCAGAGCTCTTCAATGTGCAAAACGACCGGTCGCGTGGCCACAGAATGTTGACGAAATCCCTGAGTTGACCAACGTTGACGGACGTTTAAATCGCTTGAAGAAGCGGTAGCAGAAGCGGTTGCAGAAGCGGTAGCCTCGGTGACCTAAGACGATTTTATCCGGTAGAAATAACCGCCAATTGCCTTTACATGCTGAATTCGCGGTGCAACGATAAAATCCGCTGATGCCTTCATCCCAATCCGATAAAAACACTGCCAATGCATCGGTCGTTAGACCCGACATTGCCATCGCCCGTGCCCCGATCAGCCAACTCGAAGTGCAGTTGCGTGCGCTGATGCGCGAACGCATCCTGATTCTCGATGGCGCGATGGGCACCATGATTCAGCGTTACAAACTCACCGAGGAACAGTATCGCGGTGAGCGCTTCGCCAATCACCCGTCCGACGTCAAGGGCAATAACGAATTGCTGGTGTTGACCCAGCCGCAGGTCATTCGCGAGATTCATGAAGGCTATCTGGCGGCCGGTGCCGATCTGCTCGAAACCAATACCTTCGGCGCGACCGCGATTGCGCTGGGCGACTATGGCTTGCCGCAGTTGGCCTATGAAATTAACCTCGAAGCGGCGCGGATCGCACGCACCGCCTGTGACAAATTCAGCACTCCGGAGAAGCCGCGTTTTGTGGCCGGGGCGCTCGGGCCGCAGCCGAAAACCGCGTCCATCTCGCCTGATGTCAACGATCCCGGCGCGCGCAACGTGAGCTTCGAGGAATTGCGTTCGTCCTACCATGAGCAAACGCGCGGTCTGATCGATGGTGGTGCCGACCTGCTGTTGGTCGAGACCATTTTTGATACCTTGAATGCCAAGGCGGCGTTGTTCGCCATCGATGAAGTCATGGAGGAGCGCAGCGCCGCCGGCTTGCCGAGTCTGCCGATCATGATTTCCGGCACCGTGACCGACGCTTCGGGGCGAATTCTGTCGGGTCAGACCGTCGAGGCATTCTGGAACTCGATTCGCCACGCGCGGCCAATGACGGTGGGCCTGAATTGTGCGCTCGGCGCCGCGCTGATGCGGCCCTACATCGAGGAGTTGGCTAAAAAGGCCGACACCTTCATTTGTGTCTACCCGAATGCCGGCCTGCCGAATCCGATGTCGGAAACCGGCTTCGACGAGACGCCGCCGGTCACCGGCGCGCTGATGGAGGAGTTTGCGCGCGTCGGCTTCCTCAACCTGGCCGGCG
>JANORY010001239.1:0-13276 GCA_031415535.1 Burkholderiales bacterium
TGTGCGACAAGGTGTTGACGATCAAGGTGTAACCGTCGGCAGGCGCGCGCGCGACACTGGCCGTGCCAATGTTGCCGTTTGCGCCGGCTCGGTTCTCAACGATGACGGTTTGTCCGAACGTAGCGGTCAGATCTTGTGCGACCAAACGGGCAATGACGTCGGTGGGTCCGCCCGGTGCATAACCAACAATGAATTTGATTGGCTTGGTTGGAAAGTCCTGCGCCCGCAGCGGATTGACCATCGCGAACAACGCCAGGCCGAATGCGAGTAATCTTGACCGTGATAAGAATTCGAAGGGTAGTGAGCGTCCTGATCGCAGGGAAATCCCCAGGCATTTTTGAATCATTAGGCAGTTATCTGTTTTCATTTTTTCGATCATTAAGGGTTCGTGGACTTCTGATTAAACTGCTGGCCCGATCCGGTGTTCGATCGTGCCAATCCGGGAGATGCTCATGCGAATGGAGTCACCCGATTTGAGCCAAACCGGTGGCTTGCGAAACACGCCAACGCCGGCCGGGGTACCGGTCGCGATTACATCGCCGGGCTCCAGGGTCATGAACTGCGTGATGTATTCAATCAATCGGCTGACCGGAAACAGCATATCAGCCGTGCTGGCACGCTGCATCGACACGCCATTGACCTCACAACTGACCGTCAGCGACTGCGGATCATCGATTTCATCGCGCGTCACCAGGCACGGACCCATCGGACAAAACTGATCCATGCTTTTGGCGAAGGTGGTTTGCGGCGGTGTGACATCGAACTGAAACTCACGCGCACTCAAATCGTTGAGGATGGTGTAGCCCGCCACGAACTCGAGTGCCTGAACTTGGGTTACCCGATGCGCAAATTTGCCGATGACGACCGCGAGTTCGACCTCGAAGTCGAGCTTGGTCACCTCGCGCGGCGGTGCAATGATCGCGTTCGGTGCGACCACGCTGGACGGCAGCTTGGCAATGATTCGCGGTGCTTCAAAAGCCGCTACGCCGCTTTCGCGGGCATGATCACCATAGTTGCGGCCGATCGCCACAATCTTGCCAGGACGTGGAATCGGCGCCAACAGTTCTACTGACGCGATGGTTGGCAGCGTGGACAGCGTTGCCGTCAGTTTGGTTTTCGAAAGCGCAGAGGCCACCTCAAACAAACCGTTTTGGCCGGCTTGCAACAGGCGCAACAGGCCGCCGCTGGCCGGACTAAAGCCGCGCATCGAATATTGCCTGGTCACATCGTCGGGCAATTCGATTGCTGCACAGAGTTCGGTCAAATCAACGACTCGGTCATCCAGTACAGCGCCGCACCGGGGCGGCGATTGCGCACTGCTTCGATAGCTGATCAAGCGCATGAATCAAGCCGTTTCGAAGAATCGCGTCGCCATGACCTGGCAGCGCTTGATCAGTCGATGTTCATCGGCACCATAGTCGGCAATCGCTTTATGGATCGTGCCAAAGTTGTCCCACATCAGCACATCGCCGACTTGCCAGCGAAATTCAAAGGCGAATCGTTCTTGCAACTGATGCTCGAACAAGAAGGCCAGCAGTTCGTCGCTCTCCGTTTGCGGTAATTCGTTGATCCGGGTTGCATAGCCAGGGTTCGCATACAGCACTTTTCGGCCGGTGATCGGATGAATCAGGCATAGGGGCTGGCTGACCGGCGGCTTTGCTTGACGCTGTGCTTCAGTCAGCGGTGGACGAGTGCTGCCACGTTCGCGACGCATCATGTCCCAGAACTTGTTGAAGTCATGGGTTGCGGTCATGGTTTCGAGTCGCGCTTGCAGCTCGGTGGGCAGGGCCTCCCAGGCCGCATGCATGTTGCGGAACTGAGTGGCGCCCAAGGGCTGGCCGTTACGCTGCGGCACTTCGATGGCGTACAAAACGTTGGCGAATGCAATTGTGCGGCTATAGGACATGTCAGTGTGCCAGTCCTGGCCGGCGTCGAGCAGGCCAATTGCCTTGCCGTCGCGTACGATGTTCGAGAGGATCATTACCTCGGGCACACCAGGCTCCTGGAACGAGTTGGCAACATTGATTTCAAGCTTGCCGAAGTTTGCGCTGAACGCGGCCAAGGAATGCGCGTCGAGCGATTGCTTCGGGAAACACAAGACGCCGAAGCGGCCGAGCGCGGCAATAATGGCGTCGACCGTCGCAGCCGACATCGAAGTGCTGAGATCCAAATCTTCTACTTGCGCGCCCATCGGGCCATCGATTGCGACAATGTTCATGCTCGCTCCGCTAAATAACTGTTGGCTTGATTAACTGATTGATCGACTGATTGATTGACTAACTGTTTGACTAATTTTGTGAATCGACCGAGTCTAGCGACAGAAACGGCTTGACGCTAGAATCAATCGCGCAAATAACTGTTTACGATTTAGAAACAATAAGCCGATGGATCGATTGCGTTGTCTGCAAGTCTTCGCCGAGGTGGCACGCTGTGGCAGTTTCACCGGCGCCGCCCAGCACCTGGGGCTATCGCGCGCGGGTGTGACGAAACATATTGCTTATCTGGAACAGACGCTCGGCGCGCGCCTGCTGAATCGCACGACCAAACAAGTTGGCCTGACCGAAGCCGGCCTGATGGCGCTGACCAGTGGCCGGCAAATGCTCGAGCGCTTTGATGGCTTGCAATCCGATTTGCGCGAATCACTGAGCGCGCCGCGCGGAGTCATTCGAGTTGGCGCGCCACCGGCCTTCGGTGCCATTCACCTGGTTCCGGTGATTGCACGCTTTTCGACTCTCTATCCGGATATTCAAGTCTCGATGGCGCTCGACGTCGGCGATCTGAACCTGATTCAACAAGGGCTGGATTTATCCATACGGATCGCCGCGTCCATGCAAGATGCGAGTTATGTCGCCCTGCCTTTGGCCCGGGCACCGCAGGTGTTGGTGGCCTCGCCCGGTTATCTGGCGCGACACGGTACCCCGCGTCGTTTGTCCGAGCTTCGCGAACACAATTGCCTGGCCCATTCGATCAAGTCGCCGACCGGACTCTGGCGCTTCTCGGGGCCTGAGGACAAGCACAGTCTGCGGATTCGAGGAACCTTGTTTTCGAATCTCGGTGAGGTGCTGCGCCAGGCCGCGCTGATCGGTCTGGGCATTTCCATGCATCCTTACTATATGGTGTCCGACGATCTGGCGGCCGGTCGACTGGTTGCGGTGCTGCCGCAGGAAGTACCCGAGCCGCTCGAGATTTTTGTCATCTACTCGAGTCGACACAGCTTGCCCGATCGGGTGCGTCGTCTGGTCGGGTTTCTGAAAGACTGGTCGAGCACGCCGCCCGATTGGTCAGTGGCGCAACCGGTCATGCGCAGCAAACGACTTCGGGCTTGATCGTCTAAGCTGCGGCCATGCGCAGATTGGCCATATAGTTGTGGAGTGGTAGAGAATGCGGTCGAGCTCAGAGCTTCGAGTGTTAGCGAAATTGACGATCGGCCTGATCGGCTTGGGTCTCGTTATTTGCCTAGGCACCATGTCGACCCCATCCAATGCCCAGCCATCGACATCGATTCGCGGGCCTGGCGACACCACGCTACATGGCAATCCTGATTGCGATCGCTGGCTGACCCTGGATTCCAAAGTCAAGGGACATTGGCTAGCTGCCATTTTGAATCCGATCAACATGACCTACGTGCTTCGCGAGAGACCCGAGGTCAATCGATTCGTGGCATTGCCCTCTCTCGCTCCGGCAGTCGAGTATGTTGATGCGTTCTGCGTGACCCAGACTAAATCCAAGGCTATGAGCGCAGCGTTAAACTACTTTGAAGCTCTTGTAAGGTCCCCTGGCAAGTAGACAGCTTAGGAACGCACCGGTGTGACTCGCGGCGATCGAATACCGCTCGCGTATAGTGGTCGCACCTCTTCGGAATGTTCAATTTAACTTTGGCAAACAAACCCGCTGCAGCCGCGTGGATTGGCACGATCAACTATTTTCTGGCCAGCCTGTTCTGGGGCTTGAACATACCGCTGACGGCATCGCTGCTGAAAACCATTGATCCTTTCTGGCTCTCGCCAATTCGTTACGTCATTGCCGCAACGGTGCTCGCGCTATGGGTAATCGGCACGCTCGGGTTCTCGCAACTGCGCTCACCGGTGCCAATGCGTCGTGTGGCCGCACTCAGTCTTTGCGTGGCGGCATTTCTGACCTGCTTTAATCTGGGCCTGATGTACACCGATTCGATTACGGCGGCGGCGGTTATGGCCGGATCGCCAGTCTATGTCGCAGTGGTATCAAGATTCATGATCGGCTCGAGACTCGAACGCGGTTTCTGGGGTGCGGCGCTACTGACGATGGTTGGAGCGGGAATCGCTGTTTATGGCCGCGCCAGCGTCAGTACAAGTGCCAACGGACCGAATGTTCAACTGCATGGCGGCGAAGTCTTGATGGTGCTGTCGATTGCCTGCTGGACCGTCTATTCGATTCTGGCGCAGCGCTGGTTTCCCGCGGATATCTCGCAACTGCGCCGTACCTTCCTGACGACGATTACCGCTTTGCCCTGGTTGGTGCTGTTCTGGGTCCTGGCGCGGCTGCTCGGTTTGGCAGGCGAACCGAATCTGCATCCGAACGGCGAAGCGGTGATCAATATTTTGTTGACCGCCGTGTTCGCTTCAGCGCTCGCCGTAGTCGCCTGGAACAACGGTGTGGCGAAACTCGGCATCAATGCCGGCTCCGTGTGGCAAAACATGGTGCCGGTATTCGCGGTCGTAATCTCAGTCATCTTCTTTGGACTAGTGCCGACGGTTGCCCAGGTAATCGGTGGGGTCGTCGTGCTCTCCGGCGTGCTGTATTTGCAGTGGCACAAAGCGCGGGGCTGACCATCGATTCGATGCGATCGTTCTTGGCATTGCATGGACTGTTGTGCCACGACAATTAGACATTTTTTCTCCAATCAAACCTGAGGATCAGCAGTGAACGTTCTGGACGCGATACAAAACCGAAGATCAATCCGCGCTTTTCGGCCGGACCCAGTTCCGAAAGACATCATCGAAAAAATTCTTCAGCTCTCACAGCGAGCGCCGAGCGGAACCAATACCCAGCCCTGGCATGTCTACGTCTGCACCGGCGCGGTCAAGCAGGCGATTAGCGACGATGTCCTGGCGCTTGCGCGCAGCGGCGGTGGTGGCAAGTATGAAGACTATGACTACTATCCGGCCAACTGGACGGACGTGCATCGCGAACGGCGTCGCGGCATCGGCTGGTCGCTCTACGGCCTGCTGGGCATCGCCAAGGGCGACCGCGCGGGCGCAGCCCGGCAATCGGCCCGAAATTTTCATTTCTTCGATGCGCCGGTTGGGCTGTTCGTGACAACCGACACTTATCTGGGTCGTGGCAGTTGGTCAGATGCCGGGATGTACCTGCAAACCATCATGTTGGCTGCAAAAGGATTTGGCTTGGATACCTGCCCGCAGGCGGCGTGGATTCCCTACCAGGCACCGGTGTTCAAGCATCTCGGAATCCCGCCGGAGCAGGCGCTGGTCTCGGGCATGAGTCTGGGCTACGCAAAACCCGATGCCATCGAAAACACGCTGATCAGCGATCGCGAGGCCCTCGCCAACGTGGTGCATTTCCGCGGGTTTAACTGACGACACCGGTCGCGAACCTCAGTGCGCAGCCCGCACCGTGACCGGCACCGCGCCATAGACGGCTTTACGGTTCCAACTGTCGACGTACTCCTCTATCGAGAGCGTCCAGGGATTCGCCATGTTCTCGTCGAAATACTCAAACAGCAGCCCGTCTGGCGCGGACATTGACAACAATATTGTTCCGCCGCTCTCGCCGCCCCATTCATCGTGCGGATAAGCGTCGCCGGCCGCCAGGGCATAGTCACCCTTGCGACGATGGGTCGCTCGGGTTGTGCCGTCGGGCCGCATCTCGTTCAGAAACTGCTCGCCCTTGAGCACCAGCGTTGCCGTCGCTGCGATGTGGCGGTGACGCCGGCAGTGACCGCCATCGCCATATCGAAGCAGCATGTCGAGCCGACCGCTTGCAAGGTCGTAGCCCAACAGGCTGTATTCGAAATCCACCTTGAAAGCGGTGCACGACGGGTCGGTGACGCGTCGCCACTCGACATGCTCAAGATCGAAACGGGTAGCGATTGCGGGCATGGAAATATCTCACTGAAGCGCAGGTGTGCATCATACCTAACTCAAGCCCGAATTTGACCTGGTGATGTTGTCATGCAAAGCCGACGATCTGGAGTCCTCGATCCTGTCGATCTCCCCGCGTATGCGGCCAGACACTTATGCGAAAAGATGGACTTTCAGGTCAAGCTCTGCGGCGACAACTGCCATGGCCGTGTCGGCGGTAACCAACTCGCCAATACTCGCGGATTTGACGACGGCAAGGTGAAGAGCGTCTAGTGTGCGAAGTGGTGCAATAGTCTTATCGATAAGATCGAGGGCTTGTTCAAGAAGGGCGTTTTCAACCCTTAGCATCTCGTAATAACCAGTTGCCAGACGATCATGAAAAGCGGCGCTCGCAATCTTTCGATAGGAGACATCAAAGTCTCCAGCGCGCTCGCGACGGCGCATCGCGCAATGCCATTCAATCTTTGATAAACCACTCAGTACTAAATTGCTCCTGCTATTGGAAAAGCGTGAAGCCAAAAAACGCTCAACCTCGTCGGAGTTTTTTTCGGCAACATAACATTTCAGGAGCGCACTCGTATCAACATACAACCTATGACCGGGCATCTCGGTCTTCCCGGACTAATCGCTCTGAACCACGCTTGGCTTTTGGCATTTGGTCTCGAAGCCATTTCAAGGTGTCAGGGGCCCGAGTTGGTACCACGGCCACCGGTTCCAAGGGAATCACTCTGGCAAAGGGTTTGCCGTGATTCGTCAAGATAACTTCGCCAGACTCCAATAGCGCGTCCGTTAAGACGGTGCTACTTGCGCGGATTTCCCGCATACCTAATGTTTTCATCGATTTCTAGGCCTATTGAGCTTGAACTCGTTTTGTATTGTGACACAAAATAATATTTGCGTCACAAAATGGAGCTTGGTTGTGGCTCGCGGATACTGGCTCGAACTGCCAGTCCTCAATAGTGCGTAATCTTGCGGTTTGATGAAAGCCATTTCGATCAAATTACCTGATCCGCTCTTCCAAGATCTCGCCAGGTTGCGGGTGCCCACGCCCCTCCGGTGGAAGGTACTCGCGGGCTTTGCCTGAGGTTACTTGGTCGGGTCCAAATTACTCTTGATTCCAACCAGTCCGAGTTCATTGGATCGAGCAACGCCGTCGCCAGCGTTGACAGTGCCGACGCAGGCCCTGGGCCAAATGCCGAACCAATAATCGCGGATACTCGAAATCAGCCAGATCTTTCCAGAGCCGCGGCAATCATTGAGTTTCGAGTCAACGCCATTGAAATGCCAGATGCTGAAGTTTCCCGTCAAGGTTCCCGCAGCATTGATCACGCGATTGGCGTCTGGCTCGCGACTCCATGCAAACGTGGCGGGGGCCGAGTCCGATGCCGTCACAGACGCTGCTCTGGCTTTTGCAAGCTCGGCTTTCCAGTAGTCGAGATTGCAGGCGGCGGCGACGACATTGCGCCGACGTTTTGCTTCCTGCAACTGATTGTCTGCGTCGGCTTGAGAGCGGCCAGCGGCGACTTGGGCTTTAAGATGGGCCTCCCAGACGTCCAGAGGTACCACCGGCCGCATGCCTTTACGGAAGCGCCCACGATGAAAGAAGTGCTGACCGTCGCGCAACCGGTCGCAAAAGGGAGCCAGATACGGCTCGTCATGCAGGGTTCGCTCTGCCTGGGCCACGGTCCGCTCGAGCTCTGTCACTTGATTGCTCTGAGCGCAGGAAAGATTCGCTGCAACCGAACCTGCGATTGCACAGAGTCCCTGAACGACCGTAGCCAGCCACCGATTCTTCAGCATCGCTAACTCCCTGGGTCCAGAATGGCCTCAAATCGTGCCGAGGTCAGCCGGCGACAGGTCTTCTAGGCCGGCGACCCCGGGGCGGCGACCGGAGTGGCCGGTACCCACCGCGCCCTTGAGGAACGAAACATGACCGCGTGCATTGGCTCTACCGCTGACCGACGAGAGCAGGTAGCACATGGCGGCGTCGCTCAGGTTGTAGGTGCCCGCCTGAATCCAGGTGACTCCCCGGCAGGCGGGATTGTTCGTGCAGTCGGCAAAACACTGGTTGGCCTGCGGGCGCGGATAGTAGGTTAGGTTCGTGCCCTTGAGCGACGTGTTTTGTTCAAACTGGGCGCTGGCGAATTGTACGCCGCAGGGGTGAACTGGCGCACCTATTTCTATTGCAATGCCGAACTGCGCAAGGGCGAGGCCAATGGCAAGTTCGGTGCGCGATTCGCTCCCTGTATAGCCTTACACTTGGCGATCGGGATTCGGCATTAAAGACCATGAGGTGCAATATGTTCAAGTGGGCGTTGACTCTGGCACTCGTGTCCGGTGCGATCGAATCTGGCGCACTCGAGCCGCCGATCATGCTGCTGGCCCAGGCCAACCTGACCCAACCGAAACCCTTGACGCCGCCGATCGTGAGGCCCACGACCGGATCGCTCGGGTGCTTCAAGGACCCCAAGAATCCTTACGACCTCGATGGCCATCGTGACGGCACCGCCCAGAACACCCCAGCCTCCTGTGTCGCCAGTTGTCGCGCTCGGGGGTTCGCCTATGCAGGGGTTCAGTCTGGCCAAAGCTGCCTGTGCGGCAACAGTTATGGCAAGTTCGGCATCGCCAGTGACTGCCAGATGCCCTGCACAGGCGACCCGAGACAGACCTGCGGTGGATCGAACTCGAATGACGTTTATGCAACCGGTCTCGCGACCGTTGAGCCGCCAGTGATCAACTCGCTGACAACCGCTCGATACCTTGGTTGCTTCAAGGACCCGAACAATCCATTTGATCTGGATGGATTTCTTGAGCGAAGCAAATTGAACGACCCGCGACGATGTGTAGCCACTTGCTCGGCCCGAGGCTTCAAGTATGCCGGTGTGCAATACGGCCAGAGCTGTCTGTGCGGCAACGGCTACGGCAAATTCGGCCCGGCCGAGAACTGCAATATGCCGTGTACCGGTGATCCGGGTCAAGTGTGTGGCGGTATTAACGCCAACGGTGTCTGGGAGATCAAGTAGCAGCGCGGCAATTGAATCGAACTGCCAGTCCTCAATCCTGCGTAATCTTGCGCTCCTTGACGATGGCGGCATAGCGACGGCTGTCGTTCTGGATCACGCTGCCAAATTCGGCGGGAGAGATCGGCGTGGGCTCGGCACCCAGTGCACGAATCGTCTCGATCACGGCAGGCATGGCCAGCGCTTTATTGATCTCGCGATTAAGCCGCTCGATGATGGCCGGGGGGGTGCCGGCTGGCGCCCAGAAGCCATGTGTTGTGCCCGTGTCGAAGCCGCTCAATCCAAGCTCGGCGAGCGTCGGTGTTTCGGGATACAGGCGCGAGCGTTTGGCGCTGCCCACGGCCAACAAACGCAATCGGCCGGACTTGATATGCGGGAACGCGACGCCCGGATCGAACGCGTAATCGATGTTGCCGGCCAGCATGTCCAACACTGCGGCGGCTGCCCCTCGGTAGGGAATGTGAACGCCGAAAATGCCTGCTTGAGCCTTGAGCATCTCGCCCGCCAAATGTGGTGATGTGCCATTACCCGGCGTTGCATAACTGAGTTTGCCGGGGTTGGCTTTGGCGTGCTTGATGAATTCCGCATAGTTGGTAAACGGCAATTCGGCGCGCGACACCAGGAAAAGTTCGAGGCGCGCGCCGGCGGCCACCGGCACCAGATCCTTGGCCGGATCGAACGGCATCTTGGGCGTCACGTGGGGCACGATGGCCATCGCGCTGCCCGATGACAACAGGATGGTGTAACCGTCCGGCGCAGCCTTGGCAGCCGCGTCGGCCCCTACGATCCCACCAGCGCCAGAGCGGTTGTCGATCACCACCGGCTGTCCCAGCGCCTGCGAGAGCGGCGTGGCAACGGCCCGCGCCACGATGTCGGGCGATCCCCCAGCCGGGAAATTGACGATTAACCGGATGGGTTTGGCAGGCCAGGCCTGGGCCGAAGCGGCCAGTGGCGTTAGCAGGCCGATCAAGGCCACCAGCAAGCCAAGGTGGCCGAGAAGGCCGCTTAAGATAGGGCGAAAATACATAGGTGTCTCGACGTCGTTGGTTTTGAGAATAACGGCAGCAAACGGAATGTACCGCGAGGCTGCCAATACGCAAAGTCCGATGCCGCCAAAGGCGTCGCAATCGTTGTCGATTGATTGGCCGCTAGATCTTGTTTGCCTCGGGTGAAACAAAGGCTTGAATTTTTAAGGAACGCCATGATGAGGCTGAATCAAGCGCTTCCGAATCCGGCGCAAAGCCTCATGGCGCTAACATAATTCACTCGTGCGTGATGGCGCTCGTTTAGCGCCGTACGTCGCGCCCCCAGTTCTCTACTCGCAGGCCCGGTACTCGGTGAAATTCGTCCTCGTTATCGGTGACAAGGGTGCAATCCAGGGCCAGGGCGTGAGCTGCAATGAGCATGTCCTTGGGTCCGATCGGGGTGCCCTGGCCTTCGAGGTATTGACGCAGATTTGCGTAGCGTTGCGCGACAGTTCGATCGAGATCAAAAACGTGGATAGCGGACATCGTGACCCGATAGGCGTCCGATAGTCTTGCCGAGGGATTTTTGGCGAGACCAAAGCGCAACTCGCAATCTATGATCACACTGGTGCCGACTTGCGCCCCCTCTACAAGCTGCACGCTTTGCGCGAGATGTTTGGCAATCACACCAGACGGTGATCGCATGAGTCCGGAAAGAATATTCGTATCCAGTAACCACAGCGGTGCTGCCATGCTCAAACGGCCACGTCGTCAAGGCCCAGCAGTCCCGCATCAACATCGGGAAAGGGCTCATCTAGCGGCTTCAATGTCGCCAGCGCGGCGAGCAGCGCTTGGGGTGAGCCTTGAGGATAACTTTTTTGCACCGGCTCGATCACCAGGGCACCCGCCACTTTGCGAATCGTCACGTCCGAACCCGGCAGCTCGAACTCTCGCGGAATACGAACCGCTTGGTTGGCACCGTTTCTGAAAAGACGGGCGGTTTTGGTGCCTTCGGCTAGGGTGTCTGGATTATTCGTCGGAGAGTCTTTCATTTGGTCCCTGGCAATGATAACGAGCGAACATGGAATATAGCATAGCCTATTCTGATTGTATAGGCTATGCTACAAAATTGATTGTATTTCACTAACTATCCAAAAGGCTGGCTGTGCCTATTGTTCTCGGTCAAGTCCACGTCCAGGCCCTGCCGACGCCTAAAAAACCGTCGGCACGCTGAACGCCGACCGCTCGAATGTGATCGTTTATCCGACTTCCGACTTCCGACAGCGCGCAGCACCATGGCACGCAGTTCATGGTGCGCGAGCGTGGCGCGCTCGATCAAAGTCGTTACTTCGTCATCATTGCCCGATCAAGGATTGCCTCGGTGATTCTGGATAGCGCCGCGATTCTGGCGGTATTGTTCAACGAGCCCCTTCTATTCAAGGGTAACGATTTCAGCAAGACCGACGTCCGCGTCGTCGATGAGCTTGCCTGAGCGCGGATGGTCCCTTCGGTCGACCGAACCACCCTTGTATTGTCATTGGACCGATTGCGCTCGGCACACCGAGGATCGGCACGAGAACAGCCCAGCGCCGCGTCCGGGATCGCATAACGCACGAGGTCGAGCGAGCCGGTCATGTTGGCCCGATGGAACCTGGAAGCGACCACATGGCCGGAGCGTTTCGCGCCCATCTGGTCTAGGTTGGCCGAGGCAACAGCCAACAGTGGTTGTTTCCAGGCGTCTGCTAGATCAATCACCTCAAAGCAGCTCTGCCGACCGAATGAATCGTTGGTCCCGACTTGGCGCTTGTACGCATCGGTGGACTGACAGCCAAGGAAACTTGGGTAGCCTTGCCCGTCCCTGGCAGTTTGGAGTCGGACCGCGACCAGATTCTTCAAATCCGCGTCCGACGAATGGTTCAGGAGCGCCCCCCTGGTTCTGGGGAACATCGCCCCCCTGGACGTTGAATCGGTTCGACTTGTAGGCACCCTGGAAGTTTATGGTTTGCAAACCGGTCACGTCGCGAACCATCTTCTCGGCACGCGTGAACTCAGCGGAGTTCCGATCGTAGGCGAAAAAATACCCGCCGGCTCGAGTGCATTTCGAACAAAGCGGCGTTTCATAAGTGAACGCTTCGACCGGGACGTTGGCAGCAATTCCTTGAATATCCGGGGCGTGATATCCGCCGACCATGACTTTCAGCAGTTTTGCCGAGGCCACATTGTTGATCTTCCATCGCACCGGGTTGTAGGCCGACAGGACGAGGACCATGGGACCGTTACCACGCGCGATATTCACTTCGACATCGTGCATGATGTGCTTGGTAGCATACTTGCCATGGCACTCTGCCATGGCACGGCTGTCGTCTCGCGCCGATGTGCAATTCGCCCACCATGGTTTGTTCTGGGTTCCCGTAGGCGCTTCGCCTTCATACACCCCGATCATGTGGATCTCAGTTCCTGCGGGCAGCGGGGTGCGGTTGACCTCGACTTGCGCATCGAACGCCGGATTGACGCTGCGGGATCCCGTCGCTGAGGCATTCACTTGGGAAGCCGTTCGTACGCGCGATAAGGGTAGTGAATTTGAGTGCGGCGCGCTTGGGTCGGAGTAGGTCGCGTTGCCCTGAGCGACGCTGTAGTGATGGCGCCACGGGTTGGCGAAAAGCGCTGCGCCCGTCAATAGCATGGTCAGGGCGAGCCACCAACGCCAGGCGCCGGACTTTTCCGAAAGCGACCTCTGAGTGGGCATACTCAGGCTGCCTGCTTCACCTTGCTATTGGGTTGGGCACGCACTACAACCCGCTGGTCGTCGCCCAGCACCAAGGAGATGGTCGTGAGGTTTCGCTTCTTTGCCTCAACGAGGCTATCGGCCAACTGTTCCTCAATCGCGCGAACCAGATCGCGCGAGGACCCCAACGTCCCCAGCTTACGATGCCGCGCCATCAGGGCGAGGACGATCTTGGGGTCGATGCCCTGCTGGGTTACTTCGAGGCCGTAGCTCCTGATCATCTGTTCGATTTCTAGTGCCGCGACCCGTGCAACCTCGAGTCCTTCGAGCGGGTGGAAGACGAAGAATGCCAGAGGCAGGGGCACTGAAAGAGAGCCGGCTGGAGCAGGCGATTATTGATGAGCTACAGAAATTCCTATTGGAATTGGGCAAGGGGTTCTCGTTTGTTGCACGGCAAATGCGCATCAGCACCGAGACCAGTCACCT
>JANORY010001240.1:0-6263 GCA_031415535.1 Burkholderiales bacterium
CCTGGCCAACGATAGGTCCAAAGGCCCGACAGAAGGGCCCTTATGGCGGTGATTGAATCATTCACATTGGTGCTCAAAAATAACTTTCAGGAATCAGAATGACATCGCCAGGTAGTAATTCGACGTTGGCGGTAACATCGCCGTCGCGCATCAGATCGCGCAGTCGCACACTGTACTGACGATTGTTTTCGACCCCGCGCACCAGTACTGCCCGGTTGCCGGCGGCGAACTGGGTCAGACCACCGACCGCCAGCACGGCGTCGAGTAGTGTCATGTTTTGTCGATACGCCAACGCGGCCGGTCGCGCCGCCTGCCCAACCACGCGAACCTGTTCCTTGCCGGTGCCGGCACTTTGCAGGACCTGAATGGTAACGACCGGGTCTTGCAAATACTTGCGCAGCCGGGACTCCATTTCGCGGGCAAGATCCGAGGGCGTCTTGCCGACGGCAACGGTGTCCTCAATCAACGGGGTCGTGAGCTTGCCGTCGCCGCGAACCGGAATGTCGCCGGACAGCTCGGCGTGACGCCAAACCGTAATACGCAACAGATCACCGGCACCGACCAGATAGCTGTAGGCGGCACCGGTCGAGCGTGCTGGGGCTGGTGGCAGCGAAGGGCTTGCGCAGGCACTCAACAAGGTGCACACCAGCACAATCGCTGCAAGACCACTCTTCATTCATTAACTCCCTGGAAGACTGCAACCAACCTACCCAACATACGCAATTCTTGCGCAGGCTGCGGTGACTTATTGACTATTTTTTGGCACCCATGGGTGCCGGTTTGACGGATTATTTGAAACTCATCTACTCGGTAAAGATTACAGCAAGAAACATTGATTCGATTGATAGAATTTATTAACAGTCGGTGCGCCGACGATTAATTTTAAGGTAACAGAATGCTGACAGTTGCGATTATCGGTCTGGGCTATGTCGGGCTGCCGCTGGCCATCGAATTCGGCCGGGTATACAGCACGATTGGCTATGATCTTTCGACTCGGAAAATTGATCATTATCGCGAATCACGCGATCCGACCGGCGAAGTCAGTCGCGAGCAATTTTTGGCCGCCGGCAAACTGAGCTTTACCACCAATCCGGCCGACATTGCTCGTGCAGACTTTATTGTAATTGCGGTACCGACTCCGGTCGATGACGCACATCAGCCCGATTTCGCACCCTTGGCCTCCGCCAGTGCCCTGGCCGGTCGCCATATGAAGCGCGGCGCGGTGGTAGTGTACGAATCGACCGTTTATCCGGGCGCTACCGAAGAGATCTGCATCCCGATCCTTGAGCGCGAATCCGGTTATGCCTGGCGAGAAGGCTTTCATGTTGGCTACTCGCCCGAGCGAATTAATCCCGGTGACAAGGAACACACTCTGACACGCATTACAAAAGTTGTGTCGGGCGATGATGCGCCGACGCTCGATGCCGTTGCGTCCTTGTATGGTGCGGTCATTACGGCCGGCGTATACCGGGCCAGCAGTATCAAGGTTGCGGAGGCGGCAAAAGTTATTGAGAACACTCAACGTGACCTGAACATTGCGCTGATGAACGAGCTCTCACTGATTTTCGATCGGATCGGCATTGACACACTGGAGGTGCTTGAGACGGCCGGTACCAAGTGGAATTTCTTGCCGTTCCGGCCTGGCCTGGTGGGTGGACATTGTATTGGCGTTGACCCGTATTATTTGACCCATAAGGCCGACAAACTCGGCTACCACCCGCAAGTCATTCTGGCCGGCCGCCGAATCAACGATGGCATGGGCAAGTTTATTGCTGAGCAGACGATCAAGAAGATGATTAATCAGGGCATCGCGATCAAGGGTGCACCGGTCATCGTGTTGGGGCTGACGTTCAAGGAGAATGTGCCGGACCTGCGAAACTCCCGCGTGATCGACGTGATTCGCGAACTGCAAGCTTTTGGTGTGCGCGTTTTTGTTCACGATCCGATCGCAGAATCGGTTGATGCACAACACGAGTACGGTGTCGAACTCACCGCTTGGGACAAGCTGCCGGTGGCCAGCGCAATGGTGGTCGCGGTAGCCCACACGGAGTACCGAAGTCTCGGGGTTTCGGCCTTATCGGAAAAGCTGGTCGCTGGTGCCGTTTTCGGCGATATCAAGGGGATTTTTCCGGTCGCGCAAATCCAGGCGGCGGGCCTGCTTGCCTGGCGGCTTTGATCCAATTACTGGCCGGCACCTTTACTAACGCGCACCTTTGCGACCGACCACCACTTGAACCGTCTCCAGAAGGATCATCAGATCCAGGAATAAGGAGTGGTTCTTGACATAGTAAAGGTCATACTCGAGCTTCTCGACCGAGTCTTCGATCGACGCGGTGTAGTGGAAACGTACCTGCGCCCAGCCGGTAATGCCTGGCTTCAAACTGTGACGCATATCGTAGAAGCGGATCTGATCGGCCAATTGTGTGACAAACGAGGGCCGTTCGGGGCGCGGTCCGACAAAACTCATTTCGCCCAGCAGCACATTAAAAATCTGCGGCAACTCGTCGATTCGAGTAGCTCGAATGATTCGCCCGACCCGGGTGATTCGTGCGTCGCGAGGGCTGGCCCATTGTGGTGAATCCGCTTTTTCGGCACTCTGGATCATCGATCGGAATTTCAGAATTTGAAACCGACGGCCGCGTTCGCCGACCCGTTCTTGCCGATAGATCACCGGCCCTCCGGATTCAAGCCAGATCGCGCAGGCGGCGATCAGCATCAGCGGCAGCGACACCATCAGCAAGACCAGACTGAAGACGATATCGAAGATTCGCTTGATGACATCACGGGCCAAGCCCTGATTAAATCCGTCGCCATAGATCATCCAACTGGCGCGTAAATCGTCAAGTCTCAGTAGCCCCTTTTCCTGCTCGAAGAACGCGACGCTATCGCAAACCCGAATGCCCTCCAGCTTGCAATCCAAAAGGTCGCGTAAGGGCAGCGCACCGCCTCTGCGCTCACGGGCCGCAATGACCACTTCGGTGGCGCGCAGACTCTCGACTTGTTCGAGCAAATCGCCGTGTTCAATGTCGCGGTATTTGCCTGCCGGTTGCGGCTCGTCAGGGGTCGAATAAAGTCCGACAAACTGCATGGAGCGCGCCGCGTCAGCGCCTTGCAGATAGGCGATCAGCTCGCGCGATGCATCACCCGATCCAACCACCATAATGCGTCGTTTAAGCACCGAGGCGCTGGAAACCTGAAAGAACAAAAGTCGCACGAACACCAAACCAGCCACCGAAATGATCGCACTGATTGCGAAAATTCCGCGACCGACATAAAGGCCGGGGAACGCATAGAAGACCGCGCTTGAAAGAAAAAAGGCGAGGATTAGTGCGACCAATAGACGCTGAATCGTGTTCTTAATCGATTCGGGCTGTCGGTTATATAAACCGAGGGCGTTCATCATGGCCAACATGGCGATGGTGAAGACGGTGGCGTCATAAGCGCTCGGCGTCGGATCGCCCGCCGGAATACGCAACTCAATGCCGATCAGGATCGACATAAATAATACCGCTGCCTCGATCACAGATAGCAGCAGCAAACGCCACGAGAAGTAGTGACTGAACAGGTGAATCATGCGAAAGCGTTAATCAAACAAAGAACTGACTATTTTTTGAAATCGCAAAATCGCGAAAAATTCTTGGAGTATCAAGCCTGGCCGGGGTCGCGAACTGCAAGCCTCACATGTTAGTCAGCCGCAAAAGCACGAACGCGATTTCACGCGCCGGTATGTTTTTACACTTGAGCAAACGGCCGGCGCATGGACGCACCAACCGTCAATTACGCTTCAAGAAATGGGGGTTTTTAGCTTTGACTACTCAACTGTCGCGGAGTCGCGATCAGTGCTCGTAGTCTAAGGGAAAATTCGCGTTAAATTAACGGTCAAATTGAAAAATTGTTTGAAAAATTGGGCACCCGGCGGGCTTAGGAATCGTTGCGGCTGATGAGCAGCTCTGGCGTTGCCCTTGAGTGCTTAAACGCGTTTTAAAACGCCACGCGCGATGTAATGTCCGAGGAACCAGGCGGACCGCATGACGCCCAGTCCGGCAACTTCGCGGTAGACGGTCCATTGCCAATGAGCCGCCCGCAATTTGTTACCGGACAGTGAATGCTCGAGCACCCGATACAGGCAAAGCGGCTCCGGGCCGGGTACTTTGAGTGCATGCGCAGAAGTTTTTAAAACATCCAGCCAAAAAACATAATCTTCATGACCGATTTTGCGAAATCGGGTTGTGCCGATGGCGGTTCTGCGGGCCATGGCAGTCAGATTGCCAATGACATTGGATTTCAACAAGGTATTCGAGTCGACACGGTCTGGTGGTGAAACTTTACCAAGGGTTTGGCCGGCTAGATCGGTTCACAGATACTCCATGTAAGAAATGTCGACACCGGTCTCGTTCATGAAGCGGACCTGTTGTTCAAGCTTGCCGGGCAACCAACGATCATCGGCATCCAGGAAGCAGATCAGGGCGCCACGGGCCAGCTCCAAGCCGGCGTTACGCGCCGCTGCGACCCCGGAGTTTTGCTCGATTCGATGCCCGCGGACCCGCCGATCTGCGCTCGCCTCGGCAATGATCGAAGCGGTCCGATCCTGCGAACAATCGTCGACGATGATGTGTTCGAAGTCGCCAAACGTTTGTTCGGACACCGAATCGATGGTGGCCTGCAAAAATCGCTCGGCGTTGTAGGCCGGAGTAATGATACTGACAGTTGGCGGTGGCGTGCTCACGATGCGTACAGAAATGGGTCACCGGCAATGTGCGGTCGCACAACTATAATCGATGATCAGCAACCTTAAAGTTTTACGCGAACTTGAATCTCTCTGTATCGTTGCCCTGCGCCGCTGGTGCATTACCCGTCGCAGCCGGTGTTGATTCGCTGGCCGGCCTGGATGGTTGCGCGCTAATTTATTTTGGCAACGACTGGAACGCCGAGAACCGTACCTCAAGTCATCACATTGCGCGCCGTCTGGCGCGTAGTATTCCGCTGCTCTATGTTGATTCACCGGGTATGCGTGCGCCCAATGTTAGCGGACGTGACCTCAAGAAAATTATTCGCAAACTGCACCAGGCGGTTGAATTGCCGGTGCTGATTGACACACATTTCTGGCGTTGCACGGTGCCGCAGTTACCGTTTCGCGCGCTACCGGGCGTCGCCTGGTTGAATCAGCGCTTCGCGCGCTGGGCATTGGGCCGAGCCATCCGACATTTGCGCTTCGAACATTACCTGCTCTGGTTCGCCTTGCCGCATCCGGGGTTTCTGGCCGGCAAATTGGCTGAACAGTTGGTGGTCTACTACTGCATCGATGATTACGCGGCGCACCCCGGTGTTGATGCGGACAAAATCCAGCGCGCTGACGACGCGCTGACGCGGGCCGCCGATCTGGTATTTGTGGCACCGCCCGCGTTACTTGAGCGCAAGCGCAGCTTGAACGCTGGTGCACGGTTCTCGCCGCATGGGGTTGACGCTGAGTTGTTCGGGCGCGCATCGGACGCGGCCACTCGCCCACCCGAGTCCTTGTTGGACATCAAGCGCCCAGTCATCGGTTTCTTCGGCTCAGTCGCCGATTGGGTCGATATTGCCTTGATTGCGAAATTGGCACGCGCGCGTCCGGCTTTCACCATTTTGATGGTCGGGCATGTGAGTACCGATGTTTCCGAGTTGCTCGCGCTTTCGAACGTTCAGTTGGTCGGGGCTCAGGCTTACGAAAGTTTGCCGAACTGGGCGAGCGTATTTGATGTCGCGATCATTCCGTATCGGCGCAATCGCCAAGTGATGAATTCCAATCCCTTGAAGTTGCGCGAGTATTTGGCCACTGGCAAGCCAATTGTGTCGGTATCGACCCCCGAGGTCGAGCGTTTTGCCGAGTTTGTGTTGATTGCCCACTCTGCGGACGAGTTTGTGCAACGGGTCGATCAGGCGGTTGCAGAACAAGATCCGGCCGCCGCTGGCCGTCGCATGCAAGCGGTCGCCGCGTCGTCTTGGGATACCCGAGTTTCAGAAACCCTCGCGATTGTGCGCGAGGACCTGCGCCAACGGCGTTCCAGGCGTTCAGGAGAGCACTATGTCCGTAGTTAAGCCGTCCGGCAAGTTACGCATTGGCCTGATTGGCGCGGGCTACGTGAGCCGTCACCATATTCGCGCGCTCAAGCAACTGGACTTCGTCAGCATCATCGGTCTTGCCGATCAGCAACTTGAGGCGGCGCAATCGCTGGCTGCCAGCTCGGCGATTGCCCAGGCGTGCGGCTCGATCGACGAACTGCTGG
>JANORY010001241.1:0-1033 GCA_031415535.1 Burkholderiales bacterium
CTGGCCGACCGTTCGCGGCGCGTCTGTCGGCCAATTCCGAAAACCCCAAAGCTCCATTTCGACCGCCGGAAAAGTCAGCAGCCCGCCCAAAAGGAAGCAGGCAACCAGCCAGCCGAATGGCTCCCGCTCGTATTTGTCGAGCCGAATCATGACCCAGGCGAGCAGCAGGCCGGGCAAAATGGCGAGCAGGATTTCATGAAATTTCATCTGTTTCGATTCATTTTTAGCGTAGCACAGCATTTATGCTGTGATTTATTCAATAAAAATCACAGCATAAATGCTGTGCTACGTTTGCAAAATTGATGAAAATCGAGCAGAATTTGGGCCGAACGTGCCGTCGCCTCGAACATGCCCATGTGGCCCACGCCTTCCAGAAAATGGATGTCGACAAGTGGCGGCAGGCAGGTTTGGGCGAGCAATTGGTCGGTTGGCAGCAGCCCGTCTTTTTCGCCGATGACGAAGCAAACAGGCCAGTCGGCTGCCGCCAAAACGGCTGCAAACCCGGGCCTCGAAATCATCGATTCGATGGCCATCGTGATGCCTTCGGGGTTCATTCGGGCAGCGCGAGCGGTGAGTTTTCGGAGCAGCGCGGGATTGTTTTCCGAAAATTCAGGCGCAAAAAGGCCCGGAAAAAGTTGTCGGCAAAAAGCGGCCAGCCCGTTTTCGTGGATGAAGTCGATGCCTTTCCGGCGGAAAATTTTCCGCTCCGCCGAATCCTCGAACGGGTGCGAATGAAAAAGCCCCAGCCCGGCCAGCCGCTCGCCAAATTTTTTGGCAAAAGCGAGGCCGACATACCCGCCCATCGAATGACCGACGACGACCGCCTGTTCAATTTTCAGAAAATCGAGGATGAATTTCACGGCCTCCGCCTGCCACTCGAGGCCTGCGCGGGCGGGCAAATCGGAGCTGCCAAAACCGCCGAGGTCGATTCGGACGAGCCTCGTTTTTTGTAAAAAAGGGAGCATTTCATCCCAGACCGAATGGTCTTCGCAGAAGCCGTGCAACAGCACGATTGGTAGTTTTCCGCTGCCGG
>JANORY010001242.1:0-4076 GCA_031415535.1 Burkholderiales bacterium
TGAGAATCATACCTTTGCGGGCGTGGGCAAAGGCCTCGGCACCGATCAGATTACGGGTCGATTCGCCGCCCGGCACATGAATACTCAACACGTCACTGACTGCGAATAGTTCGGCCATTGAATCGACCCGCGCCAGTCCCAACGCCAGTTCGGTACCACTCGGTTTGAACGGATCGAAAAACACGACCTTCATGCCAAACGCCTTGGCGCGCAGGGCGGCGGCGGTACCAATACGGCCCAGACCGAGCACACCGAAGCTGCAGTCCGACAAACGTTTGCCAAACGGATTGAGGGTCGGAATCCAGTGGCCGGTCGGGTCCTTGCGCAATCGTTCATCGTGAAAGGCGATGCTTTTCACGAGCGTCAGCATTAGTGCCAGTGCGTGGTCGGCGACTTCCAGCGTGCCATAGTCCGGCGTATTGCAAACCGGAATGCCGTGCCGTGCCCAGCGCGCGATATCGATGTTGTCGAACCCGACCGCCGCCCGCACATGGACCCGACAGCGCGGCATTTTGGCGATGATCTGATCGGGCAAGTCGGGACCGCCGACGATGCCCTCAGCCTGTGCCCAGATGTCGTTCGGAACCTCGTCAATACTCTTCGAAAAATACGGCGTAACGCCGACACCGAGCGCTTCGGTTTCGATATGCAGATTATCGTGCCATCGCAAGGTCGGCCACAGCACGAGAATACTCATGGCAGTTTTATCACGGCTGCTTCAAATAGGCCTGGGCCAGCCGCACCCAATAGCTGGCACCGGTTGATAAAACCCGGTCATTAAAGTCGTAACCCGAGTTGTGCACCATGCAGCTGCCGTTACTGCCAACGCCGTTGCCGATGTTGACATAACAGCCCGGCACTTTCTCCAGATTGACCAGGGCCGGCCACTGGTTTCGTTGATCGGCAGTGCATCCATATCGGCGCGCAGACCGACTCTGCGCAGACTTGTTCCAGCGCGCAAGGTACCCACCACGCCGGTGCCAGCGAGCCCACGATGCACCTCATAACCCCAGCGTTGCAGCCGCTCGGCCACCAGATCCGAGGTGGCATGCTCCTCATAGGCCAGTTCGGGGTTGCTGTGAATCTGCTGGCGGATCGCCACCATCTCGGCTTCGTGCGCGCGAATATCGTCCAGCGCCGGCAAGGGTAGGGGTGCGTTCATGAGCGCTGCAACTTCCTCAATAAACTTCGAACAAACCGGCACCACCCATGCCGCCGCCAATGCACATCGACACCACCACATGTTTGGCACCGCGCCGTTTGCCTTCCATCAGCACATGGCCGGTCAGACGTGCGCCGGTCATGCCAAACGGATGGCCAATCGCGATCGAGCCGCCGTTGACATTAAATTTGGCCGGATCAATGCCCAGCTTGTCCCGGCTATACAGGCACTGGCTGGCGAACGCCTCGTTCAACTCCCACAGATCGATGTCATCGATCTTCAGGCCGTGCCGAGCCAGCAGTTTCGGAATCGCGAACACCGGACCGATGCCCATTTCGTCGGGCTCACAGCCGGCGACCGCCCAGCCTTTGAACGCGCCGAGCGGTTGCAAGCCGCGCCGCTCGGCATCTTTCGCTTCCATGACCACCACCGCTGCTGCGCCATCCGCTAACTGGCTGGCGTTGCCGGCGGTAACGAACTTGCCCGGACCTTTGACCGGCTCAAGTTTTGCCAGACCTTCGAGGGTTGTGTCCGGCCGGTTGCATTCGTCGCGATCGACCACCGCGTCAACAAAGGACTCGGCCTTGGTGAGCTTGTCGACGACTTTCATCTGGGTCTTGACCGAGATGATTTCATCCTTGAATTTGCCGGCTTTTTGCGCTGCGGCCATCAGTTTTTGCGATTGCAGGGAATATTCATCCTGATACTCACGGCTCAGTTTGTAGCGTTCGGCCACCACGTCGGCGGTATCGATCATCGGCATCCAGAAGGCCGGATGCTGGGCCACCAGGCGATCATCACGGCCGCCGCCGCCGCCGCCCTGGAAGCTGATTGAGTCAACCCCGCAACCAACCATGACGCTGGCACCTTCATGAACGACGTAGTGCGAGGCATGGGCAATCGCGTTAAGTCCCGATGAGCAGGCGCGATGAATGGTGACGCCAGCGGTAGTGACCGGCAGCCCGGCCAGCAGCGCGGCAGCACGACCGACGTTACCGTGCGCCGCGACACAGCCGGCGACGACATCCTCAACCTCGGCCGGATCAACTTTGGAGCGCGCTACGGCATGCTCAATGGCGTGGCCAAGGATGGTCATGTTGGCAGTGTTGTTAAAGCCGCCGCGTCCGGCCTTGGCCAGTCCGGTTCGTGCATAGGAAACGATTACTGCTTGGCGCATCGTGTTCTCCTCGATGGGTTCGGGTCAAAAACGCGGCGCTCGGACTCGCACAAGTCCCAAATTCTGCCGCGGCTGGGTCAACTGGCGAAATGGTACATCGATCCAGGATTGTGCTCACTTGAATTAAACGTCAGGATTTCGGTTTTTGCGCCAAAATTAAACTTGCGCAATTTTTTCAACGCTGGCCAAGTTAAAGAGATAACCGAGATAGCCCTCGGTAGTTCACAGTTTGCCGATTCGATAAAATTAAAAGCCGAGACCAATGTTCGACACACCTTCAGGTCCGATTCCCGGTTACGACACGCGCAAGGTGGAAGCCTGGATCAGCGAACATACAAGTGCCGTCAAGCCGCCGCTGCACTGGACCAAACTGGAAGGCGGTCATTCGAACCTGACCTATCTGATCGAAGATGTGCAGGGCAATCAGGCCGTGATCCGACGCCCGCCGATGGGCGAGCTGCTGCCCAAGGCGCATGACATGGGCCGTGAATGGGCGATCATCAGTGCGCTTGGTCCCACCAAAGTGCCGGTGCCGCGCGCTTTCGGTTATTGCGAGGATGTGACCGTAACCGGCGCGCACTTTTATGTCATGGGCCTGATTGACGGTCATCCCCTGTACCGGGTCGAAGATACCGAGCGCTGGATTCCACTCGCATTGCGCACGCGCGCGGCGCATTCGTTCATCGATGTACTGGCCGAATTGCATTCGATTGACCCGGATCAGATCGGCCTGGGCAATCTGGGCAAGAAGACCGACTATATTGGCCGACAACTGAAGACCTGGTACCGCTCCTGGAATGCATCGATCGCTGGCGCGCAGTTTGATGACCCGCGTGCCCATGCTCTGCAACAATATTTCCTGGCCAATGTACCGGAGCAAGGTCCGGCGCGCATTGTTCACGGCGACTATGGTGTCCATAACTGCCTGTTTGGTGCCGATGGTTCGATCGCTGCCGTGGTCGATTGGGAAATCTCGACCCTCGGTGACCCGCTGGCCGATCTTGCCTATGCGATGAACCAATGGGCCGAGCCCGCCGATCCGCCGTCGCCGCGAGGCGTGCGTCCCACAGCGGTCGGCGGATTTCCAACTCGACGGGCGTTAACTGAACGATATGCCGAGCGCACCGGCCGGGATCTTTCGATGCTCGACTATTACATCGGCTTTAACCAATGGAAGTCGGCGGCGATTGTGCACGGTGTTTATGCCCGCTATCTGGAGGGCAAAAAAAGTACGCTTGGCGTAGATCTCGACGGCTTGCGTTCAACGATCGAAAGTTCGCTGGTGGCGGCCGAGCAGGCGGTGCACAGACTGAATTCAAAAATTTCACAAACTTCAAGAAAGCAGCCATGAAAACCGAGTTTTGCCTGGTAGAAAAATCCAAACATGTCATGACGGTTCGCCTGAATCGCCCGGATCGCCTGAACGCCCTGCATCCGCCCGCCAACCTTGAATTAGGCCGCGTGTTTGACGACTTCGCTGCCGATGATGATTTGTGGGTGGCCATCATTACTGGCGAAGGCAAGGGTTTCAGTGCCGGCAATGACTTGCGTTTTCAGGCCGAGGGCGGCGTACGTCCGCCGATGCCGCTCGGCTTTGGCGGTTTGACCTCCCGCTTCGATCTGACCAAACCGGTCATCGCTGCGGTCAACGGTGTTGCGATGGGTGGCGGCTTCGAAATCGCGCTGGCCTGTGACCTCATCATCGCGTCGGAGCGAGCGGTTTTTGCACTGCCCGAG
>JANORY010001243.1:0-3599 GCA_031415535.1 Burkholderiales bacterium
ATTGCCGATCGTGACTCGGCCGCCCTGATGCGCAGCGACCCGGAAATGCGTGAGTTGGCCGACGAAGAATTTGCGTCCGCCGAGCAGCGCGCGGCCAGCGAGACCTTCCTGCTTGAGCGCTTGCTCTTACCAAAAGATCCGAACGACGATCGCAACATCATGCTGGAGATTCGCGCCGGCACCGGCGGCGATGAATCGGCACTGTTTGCCGGCGACCTGTTGCGCATGTATCTGCGCTTTGCCGAGCGCCGCCGCTGGCAAACTGAAATCATGTCCGAAAGCCCGTCGGAATTGGGCGGCTATCGCGAGGTCATCATTCGGATCGTCGGCGACTCGGTGTTTTCGAAGCTCAAGTTCGAATCCGGCGGGCATCGGGTGCAGCGCGTGCCGGAAACCGAGGCGCAGGGCCGCATCCATACCTCGGCCTGCACGGTCGCGGTCATGGCGGAAGCCGACGAAGCGGGCGAGATCATCGTCGATTCGGAAGATCTGCGAATTGATGTCTTTCGCGCCTCCGGTGCCGGCGGACAACACGTCAACAAAACCGAGTCGGCGGTGCGGATCACACACCTGCCGAGCGGCATCGTCGTCGAATGCCAGGACGATCGCTCGCAGCATCGCAACAAGGACAAGGCGATGAAGGTGTTGTTGACGCGTCTGAAGGACAAACAACAGCGCGAGGCACAAGCCAAGGAGGCGGCGCATCGTAAATCGCTGGTCGGCTCCGGTGATCGTTCGGAGCGCATTCGAACCTACAACTTTCCGCAAGGCCGGGTCACCGACCACCGCATCAATCTGACGCTCTACAAGATCGCGCACATCATGGAGGGCGATCTGTCCGAACTGATTGATCCCTTGCTGATGGCGCATGCCGCCGAACAACTGGAAGCGCTGGCTGGCGAATCATGAACTTGCCGGCGATCAGGATCTGACCGCGCTTCAGTGGCTGGTGAATATCCACCGTCTGTCTGCGCGCTGCCAGATGAGCGGAAAAAGGCTGGCCATTCATCGGAGTGTTGCCCAAAACAGACACCAGGTCGGCAGAATTCCGGACATGAATGTTTTTAACAGTTTGGATATTCGTACCGCTTACCTGATTGCCGGACTGGCCAGCCTGTTATCGGCGTCGGCGATGTTTGTATTGCGCAGCTTGCACAAACCCTCGCAGACCGCTGCCGTGGTGATGGCGAGCGCACTGGCCTGTGGCGGCACCAGCCTCGTCATGGCGGCCGATCGCGGCCTGAACTCGTCGGCCTTTGTGTTGTGGTTCAGCCTGCTGCTGTCGGGTGCCTGTTTCGCGTTGATGCTCGAGTCGGTCCGCCAACTGTACGGTCATTCACCAAAGTACTCATTTTGCGCGACGATCATTGCCTTATTCGGCGTCGGCCTGGCCTTTTCGCCGGACTCGAGAACGATCCTGCTGTTGCACTTCGGCTATCAGGCGATCTGTTCACTGGCGATCATGACTTTGGTGATGCGCAGCCAGGATGAACAGGCACCCGGTCAGCGATTCGGCATGCTGGTATTGTTCATCGGGCTGTCCTTGACCACCTCGATGCGCTGGTTCGACGCGCTGTACGCGGCCGATATCGTTCTGCTGTCGCCGAGCCTCAAATACGGCGCTGCCCAGGGTCCGGCAGTAGCGCTCTACACCTTGTCGCCGGTCATCATGATGATTCTTGTGATGGCGATCTTGAATGCCCGTCAGGTCGCCGAACTCACCGTCGCCGCCAGCACGGACGAGCTTACCGGCTTGGCCTCGCGACGTTTCCTGTTGCGAAGCGCCGCACAATGGCGACGCAACGTCGAGGAACAAAATAATGCCTGCGCCTTGCTGATGATCGACGTCGATCAGTTCAAGTCGATCAATGATCGTTTCGGCCATGAGACCGGTGATCAGGTGCTCTGCCATATTGCTCGCACGTTGAACTCGAATCTTCGCGGTGACGCGATTTTGGCGCGTTACGGCGGCGAGGAGTTCTGCGCGCTAGTGCCGATTGAGCGGCCCGCCGAAGCCGAAGCCGCCGCGCAACGTCTGCGCAGAGCCATGGAGATCACACCGTTTCGCGACGGCCTGACGCAGATTAATATCACCATCAGCGTTGGCGTGGCCATGCATGGACCACAACAGACGCTGCAGGAGGTATTAAGGATTGCCGATCGTCGGGTGTACCGAGCCAAGGATCTGGGGCGAAATCGGGTCGTCGACGAGGACTTTGTCGCGCAAGCCGCATAACGGGCATAAGCGCATAGAGGGCATAAAGGGCATAGAGGGCGAAAGCGCCAGACAGAAACTCGCTCACGGCACTGTTTGGTGTTGTGTTATCAGTAGCCAATGACCTTCGACGAACTGCTCAAGCACAGCAATTTGCCGCGCCTCGAAGCGCGCGCATTGCTCGAGCATGTGAGCGGCCAGCGGCGCGAATGGCTGATGGCACATGGCGATGAACCCGTCGATTCAAAGCTTGCGCAGGCATTCAGATTGATGTGCGAGCGCCGCACATGCGGCGAACCGATTGCTTATCTGGTGGGTTGGCGTGAATTCTACGGTCGCCGCTTCAAAGTCAGCCCGGAAGTACTCATTCCGCGCCCGGAAACCGAATTGCTGATCGAACTGGCGCTGCGACTGGTGCCTGACAATGCTCAGGTGATCGACCTCGGTACCGGCAGCGGCTGCATTGCGCTGACGCTCGCCTGTGAGCGCCCGGACATCCAACTTCTGGCCACTGACCGATCGCTGACCGCGTTGGCGATGGCGCAAGACAACGCGCGGGCTTTGGGCACTGATTCGGACAAGCTCGCGCGCGTGAAATTTTTGCACTCTGATTGGTGGGCGCAGGTGGCGCCCGAACTGCAATTCGAGTTGATTGTCTCGAACCCACCCTATATCAGTGCTGACGACGCTCATCTGCGGCAAGGCGATCTGCGTTACGAACCTAAATTGGCTCTGACCGATGATTTGGACGGGCTACAAGCTTTTCGTTCGATCGTGAACGGTGCCGCAGGCCGATTGAGGCGCGGCGCTTATCTGTTGCTGGAACACGGTTATGACCAGGGCGTATCAGTCGGCAAACTATTACAACATGCCGGTTTTTCGCAAGTAGAGACTCACTTCGATTCGGCTGGTTTGGCACGGATTAGCCAAGCAAGATTTATCTGAAACCAGCGCTATTCATCTGAAACAAGCACGAACTCCGGAAACAGGCGAAAATGGCAGGATGATTTTGAACAAAGCAAAAACTTAGAAAGTGCAGAAAACTATGGAAGCAAAAGATTTCATTCAAAAAACTGTCACTGACAACCCGGTTGTGCTGTTCATGAAGGGCACCGCACAATTTCCGCAGTGTGGCTTTTCAGGCCGCGCCATTCAGATCCTAAAGGCGGTTGGCATCGACAACATGGTTACCGTTAACGTCTTGGAGGACGACGAAGTACGCCAGGCGGTCAAGGATTTTTCGAACTGGCCGACCGTACCGCAGCTTTACATGAATGGCGAATTCATCGGCGGCTCAGACATCATGACCGAAATGTATCAGTCTGGAGAATTGCAAAAGCTCGTCAACAGCGGCAATCAGTCAGCAGCATAGAAGTTACCCTGG
>JANORY010001244.1:0-4249 GCA_031415535.1 Burkholderiales bacterium
GGTCAATCTGCGCATCCATTCTTAACACCGCTCTCACTATCGCAGTAAGTGACCGATGACTCAATGCTACTTAAGGAGTATTGCGCCGCCAAGGGTGAATGGGTAAAAATTTACAGCATTGGCCCAGTGAAACAGTTCAGACTGTCTGGATTCTCGGTCGGCCCAGCAAGGGATAGCGTGCGGTGTTAGATCTTTTCACTCATCTGCTGCAGATTCAGACGTCGCCGGCGGCACCGTTCTGGCTGCGACTGATTGTCGCGCTGGTCTTGATCATGCCCGCCGTGTTGACCGTACTCGCGGTGCTCGCTGCCGGGAGCCTGCTGCGGCATCGCAAGCACAAGCGACGTTTTGCCCGCCGAATGGGCTGGAAGTGGGAGAGCGGCGGCGCATTCTCCGGTGTGCTGGCGAACAATGCCGGCTGGGAGGGCGGTGCCTACGCCGATGAACCGTCGGGTGCGTATCTGAACTGGAGCGGCGGACCCTTGGCTTGTCGTACGGAGCACAAGCTATATATCTTCGCGCGCTCCGAATTCGATCGGCAGCGAGCCGCGCGTCTTGCTGAAAAACAAGCCCTTGAGGATCTCGCGGTGGCAGCGGGCATACCGTTCATGTCGGTCGCCGGCTTGCGTTCGCTGGCCTCAGATCAGGCCGTGCTTGAGCAGCAAGCACCAGCGCACACTGCGCTCGCCGCTCTGACGCAGAATCGCGGACAAACGCTTCTGCCAGCCAGTCCAAAAATTGAAGCGCCCTGGATCGTCGATGCCACAGTTCTGCCGTGTCCGATTGACAACCGGGCGTTTGAAGAGCGTTTTGTGTTGTTGTCGAATAATCGGGCGTTCGCGCATACCGTTTTCCCGGACCAGGCGGTTCGGCAATTGCTCGACTGGGATGCCGTCGTTCCCGAGCATTTCAAAGTCAGACTCGCCTGGAATCGACTGGTACTCGAACTCAAGCCAGGACCGACCGATCATCAGGACATCGAAAAGTTCGGGCAGTTGGCCCTGTCGATTGCCGAAAATGCCAATGCCAGCAACGGCGCGGGGTACTGGAGTCAGAAGCGCAGCTAGCGTGTATCACGGCGAATGAAACGCACCTTGTCTGCGTAGAAAGTCAAACAACGCCGCAAACTTCGCATCGATCTTTGCAACGCTGTCGCTGCCCGTTTGAGCCGCAGCACGAAGCGCCTGTCGGTCGTTTTGTCCGTTCAACTGCAGGCAGGCCTGGTGAGCTGCGTCATCGTCAAGTTTGAAGCTCGCGTGCAGAGTACCCACCAGCGCTTGTCCGTTGGCAAGCCCATCCAGAATCAGGCCGCTGAGCATTGGCCGTTCGAGAATCTGCTGCTGTATTCGCACCGGCTCCTTGAGCACGTCCAGGAGGCCTGCTCTGGCCAGTGACCAAAGCAGCTTGCTCAGGGCAACGGCGCTTGCTTGCGGCTCGTACTCAAGCCCGGCCCGCTGGCAAGCAGTCAGCGATTCGACATTCAGCTCAGTAAAACTGATCGAATCGGGAAACCGCGCTGCCAGTACCGTCAAAGCTAGCTTGGCAAGCGGTTCATCCATTTGAACCGTTCGCTGCGCCAGGACAAACTCCATCGGTGCGCGGGTGAAAAGTGCTGATCCGAGCGATGGTGCGGACGTTGGTGCGGACGTTGGTTCGAGCGCTGCTTCGGGTACTGTTTCGGGTGCTGGTTCGAGCGCTTGCTCAGGCGTTTTTGCGGTTAGTGCCGATCGCAATTCGAAGCCGCGAAGGCAAGTCTCATCGATCTGGCGATTTAATTGAACCGACCGGCGGCACAGCAGTGTCTGCCGAAATCGCCGGCCCTTGGTGAAGTCCTGGTATTGCTCCTGAGCCACCCAGTCAGAGCCTGCCCAACGGACGAGCGCTGCATCAAACTCATCGAAGCCGGTCATGGTGAACATTTCAGACAGATTGGCTTCGCCAAGATAGCTCAACTCGAACTGGTTGGCGGCACGCACAAACTCGTGAAGATAAAATGCGTTCGAATCGAGCGACAGGTCATCATGAAACAGCACATGGTCCGGGCTGTCGCAGACAAACGCGATTTCAATTTTGAGTAACTGCATGAAGGCATCGTGATTGGTGTTCTCGACCCGCGAAAATTCACGCAGAAAACTTCGAACTTCTGCGATTCGCGCGGGATCGTAAGCGGCCTCCCCAAAACGAAACAGCAGCAGTTCACGAACCAGATGCCGCAAACGGCAACCGGGCAGGGCGTTATAGCTGACGTAAGCGACGCCGTTGTCGGTCAGCGACTCGCTGATCACGCGCAAGATGTGCGGCCGAACCGCCTCTGGAACCCAGGAGTAGAGGCCGTGCGCGATGATGTAGTCAAATGAACCCAGCTCGTCGCCCAGCGTCGCGACGTCGGCCTGCTTGAGTTCAATGTTTTTCAAACCGAGACGTTCAATCCGGATTCGTCCGGAATCGATCGGGGTGTGTGCGAGATCTATACCGACGAATTGGCTGTGCGGCGAGTAAAACGCCATCGGGATCAGGTTAGCCCCGTTGCCACAACCGAGTTCAAGAACCCGGCAGCGTTGGCTGCTCGTACTATTCAGGCCAAACAGCGCGGCAACGCTGGCTAATCGCTGCGGATGCGACTGCGCGAACGTGCCGCCGTGATACTCCAGTTGATCGTACGGAGTGATCGACTCACTCCATCATGCGAATTTCAACGCGCCGTTGCTGTGCCGCGTTGGGGGCTACGCTATCGAGCAATTCACTGGGGCCACGACCAGCGGTTTTGGCGCGCGCCGGTTCGACGCCGACCGTCGCGAGATACTCGGCCACCGATCTCGCGCGCCGCTCCGACAATCTGAAGTTGTGATTTTGCGAGCCAGTGACGTCGGTATGGCCGATGACCTCGAATCTTTGGCCTTTTAAGGCCTCGGAGTTCAACGCCGTCGCCAGATTGCTCAGGCTATCGGCCGAGGGCCGCATAACCCGGTCTGAATTCAGTTCGAACTGGATGCTCATCGATATTTTGCCGCTGCTGGCGGCACCCGCCTTGCCATCATCGCCGGCCGGTGCGGCAGCGTTGTCAGTCGCAACAATCTTCAACCCGCGCGTCCGTACGCCGTCCGGCCGGGCCGCGATATCGCCCTGGCCCGGCTTGCCAGTGCGCGTGCTCAAGGCGTTGATCAGCTCATTGACGCTCGGGGTTCGGTCGCCGAAGTCAGCCGCCCTGACGGGGCTGCCGGTCATCGTGAAGGTACCGAGCGCAGTGATCGCGAAGGCCCAATTCAATGCCATACGCCGGGCGCTTTTTGATTGAGATAAAACGAGGGGTAGCGGGTTCATTTTGGATTCCTCCAGGCGGTGCATGAGTGAATGAATAGGTTAAATGGACTAAGTTAGTTGACTTTGGCAATGTCGGCGGCGTCGCTGACTTGCTGCTTGACTCGAGCACCGCCCCGGTACTTGATGGTGGCACTTTCCGAGGCGACCGCGCGCAGATCGACCAGCGCATTGACATGGGCCGTAGCGGCACCGGACACTTGTGCCACCACCGTTTGTGCCGCCAGCGCGCTCGCGTCCACTTCGCTGCTGCCTTGCACCTTCAGTTCCAGGGACTTGGTCTTGCCACTCAGCTTGACGGTTTCAGAGCCCGATACATCGAGCCGTAACGATTCGGTGCTCAATCCTGTGACGGTAATCTCGGTCGAAGAATCCGATTCGAGCGCAAAACGCTCGACGGTCAATTCGCGAATCACGACCGATCCGGAGGAACCCACCTTCAGCGATTTGATCGGTGGGCCTTCAACCAGAATTTTGATCCCTTGGGTAGTCTGGAAACTTTTGGAATCGAGCATCAGCACGCTGCCGCGAACGGTCAGTCGAAGTGCTGCAATGACCTTCGGCTCAGCCGTTACTGTGACCATACTGCGCGACGCGGACTTGATTTCGACGTCAGCGGGAATCTGCACTGACACAGCGCTGAAGGCGGGTTGCGGAAACTGCTGAGTTTGAAGTTTTTCCTGGGCCATGAGTGGCGTGGTCATGATCAGCGCTCCAACGGTGATCCACGCGACGACCTTGGTCATCGTAACGGCGGTGGTCGTGGCGGCGACAGTGGTCATGCCAACGAAAAGCCGCCGGCTCATGGTCCGCACGCCTGGACCGATTATCGCGATCACTCGATCACGCACAGCCCGCTCCTCATATCGAGTACCTGTTTTTGCGGATTACCTGGAACGGTCACCACGTTGCTGTTCTGGCTGCTCGCGAC
>JANORY010001245.1:0-3133 GCA_031415535.1 Burkholderiales bacterium
GGTCAGAAAGCGACCCTCGGCACCGCCGTGCGGGGCGACCATGGCCGGTTTCGCAACCGCGTTGGTGAAGTGAATCGAAATTAGTCCTTCCGAGACCGCTTGTTCGGCCCAGTGCCCAACCCGACCAAGGTGATGGGTGTTTTTCAGGCCCATGACGCAGACGCCGTTGGCCTTGGCACGCGCAATCGCAAGATCCATCGCTTGATAGGTGACTGACTGGCCCATGCCGCGCTTGCCGTCAATCGTCACCAGGCTGCCTGAGTCCGCAACCAGTTCGATCTTCTGATTCAGTTTCAGTTCGTCATTCATAAACGATTGCACATAACGGGGCAGCATGCCGACACCATGTGAGTCGTGGCCGGCCAGATTGGCGCCGACCAGATGATCTGCTGTCAGCGAGGCTTCGCGCGCACCGGAGCCGGCGGCCAACCAAAGTTCAACAACCCAGCGATGCAAGGCGGCAGTAGGGATAAGATGATCGGCCATGAGCGTCTCGTATCGAAGAGTTGAACGCATTATGCCAAGTCGAACACGCCGGTGATTGCCGCGCGCCTGCGATCTGTTTTGAAGGACGCGCAACCCGGTCAGTTTTTTGGCTGGTGGGTGGTGGCCGGTTGTTTTGTGATGGCCTCGGCCTGCTGGGGCCTGGCCTTCTATGGTAATGGTGTGTACCTGGCCCATCTGGTCAAGGACCAGGGCTGGCCGATTTTTCAAGTGTCGTCGGCCTTCAGCGTTTTCTACTGGGTCGGTGCAATTCTCATTGTCGCGACCGGTCGCTGGGTCGACCGGATCGGGCCACAGGCGTCGGCTGCGATCGGTACGATTTCAATGACCGTCGCGGTTTTGGTGATTGCGCAGGTCAACGCACTCTGGCAGCTCTATCTGGCGCTGATCTTGCTGGCGCTCGGCTGGGCCTGGATGAGCGGTGCCGCCATTAACGCCACCTTGGCGCGCTGGTTTGACCGCCGTCGTGGCGCGGCGTTGAGTGTGGCGCTGACCGGTGCCAGCATGGGCGGCATTATTGTGGTGCCGCTGATGGTGCTGGCGATTGAACGCTTTGAGTTTGCTCTGGGTGTTTCCCTGGTCGCTTTAGCTCTGGGTGCACTGGTGATCGCGGTGACCAGTGTGACGTTTGTGCGCGAGCCGTCGTGGCTGGATCAGGAATCGGATGCACCACGCGTCGTTAACCCGACGGTGGACCGTCCTGCTGCGCCGTCCGTTAATTCGTCCTCTACCCAGCCGGTGAGCCGTTCGGCTGACGTCAAGTCAGGCTCTG
This sequence comes from Burkholderiales bacterium, assembly GCA_031415535.1. GTDB lineage: Bacteria > Pseudomonadota > Gammaproteobacteria > Burkholderiales > Burkholderiaceae_E > JANLTP01. The sequence continues at coordinate 1,277 of JANORY010001245.1, forward strand.
TGCGCGACCTGTCGGTGTCAGCCATCTCGGTTGAGCCATGGCCAATTAGTCACTTGATCCGAATGCGCGCCTTCCTCAGCAACGTGCTGCCGTTTGCGATTGGCCTGTTGGCGCAAGCGGGATTTCTGACCCATCAGATCACCATGCTCGAGGAGCAGTACTCAAGAGCGACTGCGGCGTTAGCGGTGGTGATCACAACCTTGAGCGCTATTGTTGGACGTCTTGTGGCGGGCTACTACGTTGACCGAGTCTCGCGGCGATTGATCGCAGCGCTGAATTTTTCAATCCAGGTCTTCGGCCTGCTGTTGTTCGCGTTCGGACGTGAACCTGCAAGCCTTTACTTGGGCTGCGTGTTCTTTGGCGTCGGTGTCGGCAACATGATTGCGTTTTCCGGTCTGCTGATTCAGCGTGAGTTTCCGCGTGAACAGTTTGCGCATGTCACGCGCTGGGCGACGGCCATCACGCAAGCCACCTACGCTTTTGGGCCGGCGTTGTTGGGCTTATTGCGGCAAACGACCGGCAGCTATTTCTGGTGTCTGATTCTGTGCGCCGCAATTGGGGTCATCAGCAGCCTGGTGGTCTGGTATGGCCGCCCGACCGAGCGCTATGAGTGAGCGCTGCGCGCAGCTTTGTTGTGAAACACTGTACCAGGCACCTGCGTCTCGAACTTGCTGCGATGAATCGCAAAGAAGCTGCGCACGTTGCGGACATGGGTCTGGGCGGTAAACAGGCGGTGCGCCAGCGCGTGATAGGCCGGCATATCGGCGACCAGGATGATCAGGATGAAATCCGGCCCGGGTGAGACCCGATAGCACTGGGTTACGGCCGGCTCGTCGGCGATCAAGGTCTCAAAACCGTCTAGCCGCTCGGCGTTCTGTGCGTCCAGCGATATTTCGACCACCGCGCTCAGATGTGCGCCTAATGCGCCCGGCGAAACGAGGGCAACTTGACGCTCAATGACAGCGGACTCAATCAAGCGGCGAACCCGACGCAGGCAGGTCGCTGCCGAAGCATGAACCCGTTGCGCCAATTCGAGATTGTTCAGCGACGCATCGACCTGGAGTTGGGCGAGGATCCGATGATCGAGCTCATCGAGTTGAATCAAGGACTTAACTTGGGCGGGAGCGATGATTTGGTTTGATTGATTGGTTTGGAACTTGACGTTATGACGTAAAAAACTATAAACACAGAAAAAATGAATAATAAATTCATCTTTCTAAAAGTGTGCAATTTTAGATCATAGAATAATCAATTTCGAATAATTTGGTCAGCCAACCGAGTCTAGCATCGCAGCTTCATCTACTCAATTTGGAATTGCCATGTGTGGAATCGTCGGTGCCGTCGCGCAGCGCAACATCACGCCCATCCTCATTGAAGGGCTTCGTCGGCTTGAGTATCGCGGCTACGACTCCTGCGGTCTGGCCATTCATCAAAATGGCGCGTTGCGCCGTTCACGCAGCACGGCGCGGGTCGCCGATTTGCAAGCGCAGATCAACCAGATTGAAGGCGATGGCAAGAATGCACTTGACGGCAAGCGTCCGGAGGCCATCGGCACCGGCGAACGGATGGGCGGGCAGGCCGGCTTTGAAGCGTTTCAAGGCATTGCCCATACGCGCTGGGCCACCCACGGCGCACCGGTTTCAAGTAACGCGCATCCGCATGTCTCGCCGAACGCCGAGCGCGCGCGCCTTGCATTGGTTCATAACGGCATCATTGAAAACTATGAGGCGCTGCGCGCCGAATTGCAGGCCGCCGGTTATGTGTTTGCGAGCCAGACCGACACCGAGGTGATTGCCCACCTGATCGACTCACTTTACGAAGACGACTTGTTCAATGCGGTGCAAAGCGCGGTTCGGC
>JANORY010001246.1:0-1066 GCA_031415535.1 Burkholderiales bacterium
CGTTCAAAAACGGCCACACCTTCGTCTGGAAACAGGGCTTTCTGACCGGCGTAAAAACCTCGGTCAGCCTGCCGTACAAAATCGAAACGCCCCTTTTGGTCATCACCAAAATCGACCCGCCGGTGCTCGACGGCGTACTCGGCGAGATGTTTACGCGCTCGATTTCCATCAAAAACACGCGGCTCGGAGCCCTCGAATCGTTCATTTTTGAGGACAAACACGGCTCCGGCATCAATTTCAGCTCGCCGCTCGGACAGGTTTTGCAGAATGACGCGACCGTTTTTCGCCTCCAACTTTCGACGGCAGATTTCAAAACCATCGGCGACAACGACGGCCTTTTTGAGCTGGATGAAGTCCTCATTTTGACCGAAAAAATCACGATTACCGATTGCGGCTTTCAAAAAACGTCGGCCAATTCGGCCATTTCAGTCGCCTGGGGTTGCGGCGGCGACATCTGCCAGCAGGCAAATGCCGACGCGCTGCTGCTCATTTCAAAGGCCGACGTGAATCCGTTGCTCGTTTTTACGCCCGTCAGCCACTCGTTTTCCTCGATTTGCGGCAAGCCGACGAGCCAGGAAATTTTCATCAAAAACATCGGCGTTGGCCCGGCAGACAGCATCCTCGTTGCGATAAACATGGGGCCGGACACGTTCCCAATTTTGGCTGTCCAGAACAGTTTCCGGGTGGACAGCGCGGGGCAAATCACCTTTTTGCTCCTCGATTCGTTGCCGAACAACAGTTTCCAGGCCTGCGGATTGACGGGGCTGACGGGTCGAAAATTTTCGTTTTTCCTGAAAAGTCTCGCCCCCGGCGAGGAGGTTCGCATCCTTTTCGACCTCGTGCAATGCAGCGATTATTGCGACAACCGGCAAAGCAAACTTTTCGAAATTGATTACAAATACGACCTCATTTGCCCTCCAAATGGAGTCGAAACGGGTAAAACCGGCCCCGAGCCGAACGACATTTTCACCGAAGGCACCCTGTTTTTCATCGGCCAAAACCTGGAGGAAGGCTCCACCGGTTTTTTCAATTTCCGGTTCATCAATGCCTTGCCCGCCGATTCGAC
>JANORY010001247.1:0-3963 GCA_031415535.1 Burkholderiales bacterium
CCTCAACAACGGCATGACCAAAAACGAGATCAAGGAGATATTGTTGCACACCGCTGTTTATTGCGGTGCGCCGGCCGCACTGGATAGCTTCCGAATTGCAAGGAAGGTGTTAGCCGAAGATCAACTGCCCAGCAGCACAACAGCCGCGCCAAGCGAACACGATACGCCGATGGCGACCAAGCCTGCGTAGCCCATCAGGCGGAGCCATTCGATCCATTCAACTGAGACGGCGGCGTCACCGTTGGTGTTCATGTTACGAGCGTCCATTTTTCTTTTTTTGCTTTCTTTTCAGTTTCTCAAGCACCGTTACCGGTGTCAGTAGCAACCACTGTAACTGACCAGCGCACAGCTTGAAAGGGCCGGCTGCTGATCAAAAGTGACAATCTGGTGGCTGTGCTTTTCTCGTCCGATCCATGAACACTTTTGTCACAGTTTCAGCCGACAATTTATTCATCTGACCTTCAATAGCGATCATCAGGAGAACCCACGTGGCCAGACGAATAGCGGTCATTGAAGACGAACCAGCGCTAAGAGACAACCTGCGTGATGCTTTGGCGCGACAGGGTTATGAAGTGCAAACATTTCCCGGCCGTCGCGAAGCTCAGGCCGTGTTGACCAATCGTCTGCCCGAGCTTGCTATTGTTGACATTGGTCTGGGCGATGAGCCCGATGGCGGCTTCGAATTATGTCGCTGGATGCGCGGACTGGATTCGCGATTGCCGATTCTGATTCTGTCGGCGCGTGACTCTGAAATCGATGTTGTTTCCGGTCTGCGATTGGGCGCAGATGACTATGTCGCCAAGAGCGTGAGCCTGCCGCACTTGATGGCGCGCGTCACCGCCCTGTTGCGGCGCGCAGACTTGAACGCGCAAGCCAGCCCGACCGAGGAAAAAATCGTGCGCGGACCGCTGTCGTTGAATTTACAACGCTTCGAGGCACGTTGGCGCGAACATTTGATGGATCTGACCGTAACTGAGTTCTGGCTGCTGCATTCACTGGCGAAGTTTCCGGGTCATGTTAAAGAACGTGAAGCCCTGATGCGTGAGGCCAATATGTTGGTTGACGACCACACCATCACCTCGTATGTGAAGCGCATGCGCCGCAAATTCGAAGCGATTGACGCAAGCTTCAAGAGCATCGAAACGGTTTATGGCATAGGCTATCGGTTCATTGAGCCCACAAATTGATCAACACTTGACGCATTCCTGATGGCAGCGCGTAAAGCCCGCTTCTGGCGCCTGATCGGCCGGTTTGGTCTGCGCACCTCGCTGCTGCTGGTCCTGCTGCCCTTGCTGAGCTTGCCGTGGTTGGGGCTGCGCTTTGTCGAGCGTATGGCGGAAGTCGCGCGCGACGAACGTATCGAGAATCAGGCTTCGGCGGCCCGCGCCTTGGCCTCGGCACTGCATGAACGCGCCGAGTTGTTCCGCGATGCGCCGCTACGCGCGGCACCCCTGCCCAATGATGCGCAACCGGTGCAAGTCAGCGTACTGGCGAATATTGTGGTTGATGGTCGGGTCGACGAATGGGCTGATGTTTCGCGCGTCAACGTGCCGGTTACGGTGTCGGCCGGCGCGCCCGCCGACACCTTGAAGTTGCGAATGGCGCTGGCGCGATCGCAGGAGGCACCCGGGCGGCTGTTCTTGCTGGTTGAGGCCGATGACGAGCGATTGATGCGTCCTGCCGACGATGGTTCGGCGGTCGTTACCTCGTCCGGCGAGCCAGTTGAACAGGCCGGTGATCAATTGTTTGTTGACACCGGAGCAACGCCAGGCAGCATGAAAAGTATGCCGGTTCTGCTGCGCGGAAGACCCGGGGGCTGGCTGGCCGAGGTGCAACTGGCCGAGGTACCGACCTTGCTGCGGGTTCGGGCGATTGATGTTGACTATCAGGCTAGCCGCAAGATCGAGGCACAGGCCGACACCGGATTACTGGCACCGGTGTTCGGTGTTCCGACCGGCAACGCGTCACGTCGAGATGAGCTTTGGGGCGAAACCATCAGGGCGCTTGAGCGCGGCTCGGGGCGGGTGACGGTGTTTGATCGTCGTGGTGCTGCGCTGGCCAGCAAAGGCAATGCTGACCTGAGAGAACCCGCCCAGGTTGACTGGACCGCATGGCTGGCGCGCTGGTTGTTGAACCTGGCAACTCGACTCAAGCCGGGCTCGCTCGAGGATCTGCCCAGTGCCGCTCAGCTTCGCGACACATCGCGCCTCGCGCTCTCGCCCTTGGCCAAGGCGCTGGCGGGTGCGGCCAACCAGCAAAGTCAACGGATTGCGGACGTTGCGGGTATGCCGACCTGGCTGTTGACCAGCGCACAGCCGGTTTGGGTCGATGATCAAATTGTGGCCGCCCTGCTGCTCGAGGAAAGTACCGCCGCCCGGTTGATGTTGGGCCAGGAGGCGCTGGAACAACTGGCGCTGTTGGCGGCGCTAGCGATTGCTGCAACGGTCTTGTCCTTGCTGCTGGTCGCCTCGTCGATCGTTGGCCGGATCGTGCGATTGCGCCAAGACGCCGAAGCGGCGATTGATGACCGAGGCCGGGTGGTCAAGAAGATTCGCCCGGCGCGGATTCCCGATGAACTGGGTGCATTGCGAACCAGTTATGCGCGCGTGCTCGAGCGGCTGAACGCCCATCAGGACTATTTGGGCAAACTGCGCGCACGGCTGATGCATGAACTACGCACACCGATCATGGTGGTTCGCTCATCGCTCGAAAACCTGGTGGCCGAACCGGATCCGGCGCAGCGCAACATCTATATCGAACGGGTTCAGTCCGGTGCCGCCCGGCTCGAGAAAATGGTCGCCAGCATGGGCGAGGCCAGCAGTCTGGAGACCATGCTGGGAGAAAGTGAGCTTGAGCGGGTTGATCTGGACGCGCTGGTACGTACCTGCCTTGAGGGTTATCGAAGCGTATTTGCGAAGCGTGCTTTTGAGTATGCGGGGCCGCATCGAGCGGCGTTTGCACGGGCCGCGCCTGAGGCCATCGTGCAGGCGCTCGATAAACTGATTTCGAACGGCAATGACTTTGGGCTGCCTCAGACGCCCCTGATCGTTCACTTGCGTGCGGGGACGAATTCCAAGCCAAGCTGGCAACTATCGGTCAGCAATCAGGGCCCGCCGCTGCCGACCGGTATGGAGCAGGGGGTTTTCGAGCAAATGGTGTCGATCCGGCAAGACCGCGCGGACCAGCAGACTCATTTGGGATTGGGTCTTTATCTGGTTCGGTTAATCGCCGAGTTCCACGGCGGTCAAGCCTGGGCCAGAAACCTTGAACAAGGGGTGGAAGTTGGGCTGGATATCGTTGCCACTTGACCCCGATCGGTAACCGCTTGGCTGGCGTGGTGTTGCAAAATCGTCTTGCGAGCGGGCGTCGGCAAGCGCGTATGATGGAATCAGGGGAATCATTGCACGATGTGTTCCTGAACGTCCCTGAACAAATAGCCTCCTCGAAAAGAAAATTATGATCCTGCGAAAAGCCGTATTTCCTGTGGCTGGTCTTGGTACCCGCTTTCTGCCCGCAACCAAAACCATTCCGAAGGAAATGTTGCCGATTGTCGATCGGCCGATTATTCAGTACGCTGTCGATGAAGCGATCGAGGCCGGTTGTGACACCCTGATCTTCGTGACAGGACGCTCGAAGCGCGCGGTTGAGGACTACTTCGATCGCAGCCCCGAGCTTGAGGCCGAGCTTGAGGCCAAAGGCAAGTACGAGGCCTTGGCAGCAGTTCGAAATATTATTCCGCCGCATGTCAAGGTCTTGTTTGTGCGTCAGCCCAGTCCCTTGGGCTTGGGCCACGCGGTCTTGTGTGCCGCGCCCTTGATTGGCAAAGATGAGTATTTCGCCGTCATGTTGCCGGACGATCTGATCGACGGCGTACCCTACGGCGTCCTTAAACAGATGGTGACCGTCGCCAAGGAACATGAATCGTCTGTCGTGGCCGTCGAACAGGTGCCGCGCGAAGATGTC
>JANORY010001248.1:0-7074 GCA_031415535.1 Burkholderiales bacterium
GCTTCTTTTCGACCGCCTTGTACCAATCAGAGGCGAGCAGTTTTTGGTAGTCAGCCGGGTCCTTGATCAGGTAGGGCCCATTCAAGACACCAATGTCCGGCACAAAATCCGACAGGTAGCCAGGATCTGTGATGTTCATGACATTGGCACCCTGACGGATCATTTCATTGACCTCCTTGCCAGGGCCCAGTTGCTCGCTCGGGAACACCTGAATCTGCACCCGATTATTAGTACGCGCCGCCACGTTCTTGGCAAAAAACTCAGCCGCAAGGTGCGCCGGTTCGGTGGCCGACAGCGAATGCGCAAAGCGGATCTTGAAGCTGTCCTGGGCATGCACTACCAGCGGGCTGGTCAGCGCCGCGCCCACAATTAGAGATAGGGCGACGAGCGCGGTACGTCGAGCGGTCATTTGAAGTCTCCGTCTGGTGTGAAGGTTGTGAAGGGTGCGAATGGTGTGAAGGGTACGAATGGCATGAGCTCGCCTATAGCCCCACCGTTGCACCCAAACGTCCCGCCTTGGCGGCACCGGCGTACAAAATTTTCAACTGCCGATCAATCACTTCGCGGTGATGCGCCACGGCATCTGGATGCAGATCAGCCGCAGGCGTTCGCTCATGATCAAAATGATTGAACTCATCGACCCCACGCACCAGCGTTGCGCTCTCGCGAAGCGGCGACTTCTGATGAACATGAGTCGGTACATATCGGATGGCAAAGCCGACACGCGCGTAGTCGGCACGATTCACCTCGGACCCGTGAAACAGGAGAACATGGTGCAAGGACATTTGGCCGGGCTGCAGCACCACGTCCAGTGCCTGCGCAAGATCGACCTCGACGGCAATTTCCTGACCTCGACTCAGCAAATTCTGTTCAGCAAAAGTATCGGTGTGACTGACCTGACGCAGGTGCGTTCCTGGAATCACCCGCATGCAGCCGCTCTGCGGATTCGAAGGGCTGAACGCCACCCAGGCGGTCACTACTTCGGGCGATGAAAGCCCCCAGTAGGTGGCGTCCTGATGCCAGGAAACAAAACTTGAATCGCCTACGCCTTTCGCGAAAAACTGCGCACTCCAGCACAGTAAATTGGCACCCAGCAAGTCTTCAACGGAATCGAGAATCGCCGGATTGCGAATCAGTTGACTCAACCACGGGTACAGCAGATGCGGCTTCTGGGTGAATCGCGCCGGGATGCGACCGCCGTGGTGTTGTGCGATCGAATCGTAGCGCCGTTTAAAGTCGTCAGCCACCGGGCTGTCAAACGCGTCAAGCGGTGTCAGGATTCCGGTCTGCGCATAGGACGCCACTTGAGCACTGCTGAGTACCTTGCCCATTGCCGCCTTTCTGATATATCACTGATGTATTCATCACTTTATGCCTGTCAGCAGCAATGTCAAGGCCAATTCGGTGAGGTAGTTTCAGCGCGGGCGCTTCAGGCGGCTTCCAAGCGCGCTAGCAGCGTACCGAGTCGTTCAACCGGTTGCCGGGCGGCATTTTGTAACGCTCTATGTGTCCCCCAGATTCGCACTTGATGTCGAGCGCGGGTCACGCCGGTATAAACCACTTCGCGGCGCGCCAGTGCATGGCCTTCGGGGGCAATCACCAGGTCAACCTCGTCGTACTCCGATCCCTGTGCCTTGTGCACCGTCAGGCACCAGGCGGGTTCGACATATTGCAATTGCGACACCGGCAGCCACTGCTCGCCAGCAGCGTCTGCAAACAGCACGCCCCAGTGTTCGTCACGCCGGCAACACAGACCAATATCGCCGTTCACACGCCCGGCGGATGGCAAGTTTCGAGTCAGCATGATGAGGCGTCCTTGGTACCAAACTTGCCCGGCCAGCGCACCGCTTTGCCGCCGCATCAGCGTGTCGATGCCATCGGTCAATTGCACACTACCCCAGACGCCGGTGCGCATCGCACTCAGCAGCCGATACTGTTCCAGGCGCGCCAGCATGGTCAGTGGTGTGTCGGCCGTTACGCCCAGCAGCGCCCCAAAACGGGCGGCGGCCTGTTCGATCAAGGTTTTCGGACTCACGGAATCAGTGGGCATCAGGTGGACGCCCGGTAGTTCCTCGTCGCCGATCTGTCCCGCTTGCAGCGCACGCGCTAAACGTGCCAGGCCTGGCGCATTTTTCTGACGGTAATTTTCGTTCAGTCTGACCAAAGCACCGCGCAAGCCGCCTGCACCTGCACCGGAATCTGCGCCGGCCGCCAATACGTCGGCGAATACACTACCAGGATCAACCGAGGCCAACTGTTCACCATCACCAGCCAGGATCAGCCGGGCCTGGTCCGGCAGTGCCTGCAACAAGCTGCTCGCCAATTCCAATCCCAGCATCGACGCTTCATCGATCACCACCAGATCGTACGGCAGCGGATGATCCGGGCCATGGCGCGGTGCGATACCGGGTGCGCGCATGCCGACCAAAGCATGTACGGTTTGCACCGACCAACGAGCAGTGCTCGAATGGCTGGCGAGGGCCTGTGCCAAACGCGACGCCGCCTTGCCGGTCGGTGCCGCCAGCGCAATCCGCAAATCAGGTGCAAGCGCGCTGACTGCCGCCATCAATCGCGCCAGCGTGAAGGTCTTGCCGGTGCCCGGTCCGCCGGTCAGCAACAACAAGCGGCGCTGCAAACCAACCTTGATTGCCTGCAACTGCTGGCTGGCCGGTTCCGATTGGTGTTGCAGTGCCGCCAAGCAGTCGGTGATCGCCGCTGGTTCGGCCAACGGACGCACTCGATTCAGCGCCAACAAGGCGCCGCTGACGCGCGTTTCCGCCAACCACATCCGTGCCAAATACAAATGTCCCGCCTCGAGCAGCAACGGGGTGGTCGGTGGCGATTGCAAGGCCTGGCTAAGCGGCCCAGTCAAGCGGGTGATCAGCGGGCTGTCGGGGATCGCAGCGTCCAGTCGAATACAGGAATCGCCCTCGCGAACGGCCTGCAACAGGTTCACGCAGTGGCCCTGCAATACCGCTAGCGCGGCACTGGACCCACCCAGTCGAAGATGCATCCGGGCGATAAACCCCTGCCACGAGGCCTCGACGTCGGCGTCAGTCAACGGCGTGATCATGATTCAGGCTGGGTCATTTAAGCTGCCGATACTTTTTTCAGGGTCCATCGAGCACCAGGCGATCGAGCGTCTGCAACAGCGCCCATTCGGGTGCCCGAAAATAAATACCGGCCTGCGCGGCAGCCGGCGCAAGCGGCGCCGCTCCGACACCGCGCAGGAACAGATAAAACACGCCCCCCAAGTGCTTGCGCGGATCATAGTAGTGCAATCGAAGCTGCAAGTGCCGATGCAGGGCCAGTTGATAGATCGAGTATTGCAAGGCATAGGAATGCTGGCGAATCGCCGACCTCAGGCTGTTTGAATCGTAGTTCGACCATGAATTGCCGAGCCAGTTACTCTTCCAGTCAAGCACGTAGTAGCGACCTTCAAAACGAAACACCAGATCGATGAATCCATTCAGAAAACCTCGCCACCGGTGGGCGGGCAAGTCAAGCTCGATCGGCTCGGTTCGTGCAATGGCCGCGACCAGATCCGGGTTACCAAGGCCGGTAACCCGCAAGCTGAACTCAAGCTCGACCAGCCGATCAGTTGGTGCAATCCGGTTCAAGCGCAAACCCGGCAGTATCAGTTCCTGATCCAACACCTGATTCAGCCAATTGACCACTTCCGGAACGCTCTGACCCTGCAAGCCATACGAGGCCAGCGTGCGCGACGCGCGCTGCGCGTCAACGCCTTTCTGGAAATCGGTCTCTTCCAGAATTCGATGCAAACACGCGCCGGCGTTTGCCCCGGCGGGAAATCCGAAGCGCAATGTGCTGGCCGGTTCCTGTGGCGTATCGCTGATCACCGACTGATCACGATCGCGCACCGCATAGGATTCATTTGGCGGTGTGTCTCGTGCCGACGCGAGAATCCCTGAGTAACTACTGGTTTGCCAGTCCCGTAACAATCGCCGTTGTAGGTGTGCCAGACGCAGAGTCGGCGCGGCAGTCGGCGGTGCAAGCAAAGCCGCGGCATCGCTCGCAAGCAGATCAGTGATATCCAAACGAGTGATCGCCGCCATTCCAGTTTGCAGATGTTCGGCCGAGTATCGACTCAACAAGTATTCGATCGCTGATTGATTCAAGGAAATATTCGCAGCGCTGGCTTGTAACGGCGGACCAAACAAATAACAGCGATGACGGGCACGGGTCAGCGCCACGTACAAGAGTCGCAAGCGTTCGGCCAACTCCTCTTCCTGTTGCAACGCGATCGAGGTGTTCTGATGCTGGAAGTTCAGATCGATCATTGCTTGCCAATGCGCATCAGAGTAGCGATGAAAGCGCACGCCGGTGGCGCTCTGATTGCGCCGGCGTGCCTGCCAGGCGAACGGTACAAAAACCACCGGAAATTCGAGACCCTTGCTTTTGTGCAGTGTCAGGATTCGAATCAGATTGGCGTCACTTTCCAGACGCAATTCAAGCTGGTCGGATTCGACATCGGGACGCTCTTCCTGATCGATCACCCGCTGCAGCCAGCGCAGACCCGACGCGGCACCGGATTGCGCCTGTGCCGAGCCAGCCAACAGGTCGAGCATATGGCTATGGTTGGTCAACGCCCGTTCAGCCTGCGGGTCGTTCGCCAATCGCGCCGGCGTATCAAAGTGACGCAACAACAGATTTAGCGCCGCCCGCGGCCCTTGAATCGGCCAGAGCAGTCTGGCCTCCTCGAACAGAACCGCATGTTCAATCAGCCGATCATCGAGTTCGGCAAGCGCCACACCCAGCGCGCGCGTTGCCAATGCGCCGCGCAGCAAACGGGTCTCACCGGGACTGGCCACTGCCGCCACCACGCGCAGCAGCTCATACGCCTGCGCGCTGGACGTGACCTGCTCGCGGGTGATCTCGACCGCACCGAGGCCCAGTGCCTTGAGCGCTGACTTGACTGCGCGGCCTTCGTCATGTCGACTGACCAGCACTGCAATGTCGTTCGGTGCGAGTGGCTTGCCATCGAGGCTGGTTCGGCCGGCTGCGAGCAAGGACAAAATTTCGTTGGCACAGGCCTGCGCAATTGTCTGAGTATCGGCCTTCTCCGGCAAGGTCCACTGCACCCAGCAAAAGGCACCACGCTCGCTGGTCTGCCCGATCGCGTTGAGGGGCTGTGCGGCTTCGAGGGGCGGCGCGGTTTCGAGGGGCGGCACCGTTTTGCCCGGCTGCATCGTTTTGTCCGGCGGTACCGTTTTAAATGCAGCTCGTGGCCGTGTTCCGGGCCGCGACGGGAGATACTCAATTTGCGGAATCAGAAACGATTCGGAGGTCCCAAAAATGGCATTGATCGCCTCCAGCAGCGGCGGATCACTGCGCTGGTTTTCGTCAAGTCGGGCCAACTCCGGGCGAACCACTTCGCCGACTGCGCTGCCCTCACGCGTGCTCCAATAACTGCGCGCTTCGAGATAGGCATAGATATCAGCGCCGCGAAAACGATAAATTGACTGCTTCGGGTCGCCAACCAGCACCAGGCCTTCGGAAGCGCGAGACTCTTGTGGCGAATTCATCGGCCAAATGTTTCGCAAGATGCTCCACTGCAGGGAATCGGTATCCTGGCATTCATCCACCAGCGCAAACCCATAACGCTGCCGAACACCGGCCGCCAAGCGCGCGCCATTGCTCGGATCATGCAGCGCCTCGTAGGTCAGTCGCACCAGTTCATCGTAGGGCAACTCAGCTTGATTAAAGCGGTTCAGATCGAGCCGCGCGTGGACGTGGTCCAGGCACTCGGAAACCAGCGATGCGAAGATCGCATTCAGTCGCTCGTCAAACTGCTTCAACAACTGATCGCAAGCGCGCACCAACCTCAATTGGCCCAGTAGCTCGAGGTTGGCGGCGTGTTTGACAAAGCGTGCGCTTGAAAAGTATTCAAGTGCGTCAGCAGGCCAGGCAATCAAGCGCTCGGCACGGCTGAACTCGAGCAGCGAGGCCAGGTGCTTGAGGGTCGATTTGCGGGGAAAGTTGCGACCATCGATTCGCGCCCGGCCCGCTTTGCCGGCCCCAAACCATTCCATGACCTGGGCTTGATCGGCGCTGACCGATTCGGCCAGTGCCGATCGCGCCGCGACGCTGGTTTTCAGATCGCTGCGCCAATTACGTGTCGTGGCCAGAACGAGCGTCAAGGGATCCATCAGGCGCTGCGCGACTGCGTCAATCAGATTCGTCAGGCGAAGTCCCAGCGCCAGCAGCAAGCTGGCATCGACCAGCGGCAAGCTCAGCACCTCGGAGCGCCACCAATCCCGGGTGGCATTGGCGATCGCGGCGAAGCCGTCGGCTACTGGATTGAGCTCGGGCGGCGTTCGAGTCAATAACGGTTGCGAACTCAAGAGCCTCTGACAAAATCCGTGCAAGGTGAAGGCGGCGAGTTCGTCACTGCGAGCCAACGCCAGTTGAATCCGTCGTAACGCTGCTTCGCAATCAATTTTCTGGCCGTCTGAATCGCTGATTAATCCGGCCACAATCCGAGCGGTATAAATTGCTGTGAAGGGATCAGCCGCCGACGCTTGACCGAGCAGCGTAGCACGCGCCAGCGTCGCCGCCATATCGAGTAATCGCGCGCGGGTTCGAGTCTTCAGTTCAGCAACCGCCGCGTTGGTAAAGGTCACCGCCAATATCGAGTCGATTGGAGCATTACGCTCGATAATTGCCCGTACGATTAACCCAGTCAAAGTCCAGGTCTTGCCGGTACCGGCGTCAGCTTCCAGCAGATGCAAACCCCAGAGCATGTTCGGCGCGAACACCGGATGCAGCAAGGAATCATCAGACCTTGGCGAATCGATCGGCGCGCTCATTGCAGGCTCTCGAACACGACCCGGTAGACCTGCTCACTGGCCTGCAGCGCGGCCGGCAATTCTGGAGCGCCGTTCAGATACAGCGCGACATGGCTGCGATCTTGTTGCTCGCGCTCGAAGGCCAGTTCGGTGGCTTTTTGCACCTTTGTATGACTCATGGCATCGTGCAGATTCAAATCCAGCCCCTCGCCTTGACGTGCCCTGACCCAGGCAAAATAGGTTTTCGGGAACAGGCTGAGCGGCT
>JANORY010001249.1:0-1502 GCA_031415535.1 Burkholderiales bacterium
GCTGTAGTAACCGCTGCACATCAACAGAAAACCACAGCTCAGCGTGGTGACCGTAACGCCGTTTGGCTGCTCGCCCGGCAGCTCGCCTGCCTGCTCAGTCTTCTGCTTACCTGACTGCTCAATCGTCAGCGTCCAGCGCGCCTGGGCGCTTGACCATGCCGCATGCTTGACCCTCGACCCATAGCGGATATTTTGATCAATGCCGTGCTCGCGCGCAGTCTGAACCACATAGTCGAGGATGGCCGGACCATCGGCAATCGCCTTGGCGTCGGTCCAGGGCTTGAAGGCATAGCCGAGCGTATACATGTCGGAATCGCTGCGTACGCCCGGGTATCGAAACAGATCCCAGGTTCCGCCGATCGCCGCGCGCGCTTCCAGAATCAGATAGCTCTGGTTCGGGGAATCGGTCTGCAAGTGCACGGCAGCGCCGATTCCGGACAGACCCGCCCCGACAATCACAACGTCGAAATGCTCACTCATCAACATGGCCGAAGAAAAATGCTCAATGAAGCACGGATGTTATATTCAATCGGCACCGCCCAACCGCAACCGAACCGAACCGCAGCGCACAATGAGAACAGCACTTACCGTATAACACTGACGCAATAGCACCTACGGAGAATCCCATGGCAGGACTGTATTTTGAAGATCTGATTGTCGGGCGGGTGTTTGATCATCCGATACGACGCACCATTACCGAAGCGGACAATGTATTTTTCAGCGCACTGACGCATAATCCGGCCGCCCTGCATCTCGACGAAGAGTACTGCAAGGAACACACTGAGTTCGGACAACGTGTTGTCAATAGTTGCCTGACGCTCGGCATGGTGGTGGGAATCTCGGTTGGCGACACGACCCTGGGTACCACCGTGGGTAATCTCGGCTGGGACGATGTCCGCTTCCCTCGGCCGATGTTCCATGGCGACACGCTGCATGTGCAAAGCGAAGTCATTGAACAGCGCGAAAGCAAATCGCGTCCGCACAATGGCATCGTCATCTTTGAGCATCGCGGATTTAATCAGCGCAATGAAATCACCATGACCTGCAAGCGAACTGCGCTGATGCTCAGACGGCCCTAGCCGCCAGTACTTTTAAGGCCTGCACCAGGTGCGGTCGATCCAGCATTTTTCCGGCGATCTGCAGGGTACCGGCTTGCGGATTGGCGGCAAAGGCATCGACCACTTCTTGCGCGTGCGCAAGCTCAGCGGCATCCGGCATAAAACCTTGATTGATGATGTCGACCTGATTCGGATGAATCGCCATCTTTCCCGAGAAACCAGCACGCCGGCCGGCGCGGACCGCCTTGCGCAGGCCTTCGTCATCGTGAAAGTCAACCGTGATCGTATCAATCGCTTGTACTGCTGCGGCATGCGCAGCCAACAGGCATAACGAGCGAGCCAGTCGGTAGGTGAACTCCCACTCACCGCTGTCATCAAGATTCGAAGCGGCACCGATCGCCGCAGCCAGATCCTCCGCACCCCAGGTTAGCGCGATCAGCCGCG
>JANORY010001250.1:0-3934 GCA_031415535.1 Burkholderiales bacterium
GCTGATCAAGCTGGTGATCCACAGAGCACGGGAAGCAACCCAAGCAGCACGGAATATGGCGCTAATGGACGTCTATGGACGTATTCGAATCTATTTGGAAGGTGCCCCAAAGACAGCAAACGGTGCCCAGCGAATCCTGTCCGAGCGCCGTACACAGCTCCAAATTGCCCAGCACGTTGGCGCTTCGCGCGAAATGGTGAGTCGCATATTCAAAGACTTGGAGAAGGGCCAGTACATTTCTATAAAGCAGGGATTCATAACTCTGCATAAAGCGCTGCCAGAACAATGGTAACGAAGCCAAGGCCCAACGCCAGACTCACCCTGACAAACTAACGCTGCCAGACTCGCCCAGTCTGTATCGCCAAACTGAATTGCGATGCAGCCAAAGACCCGAATAATCCCTATTTCTGGGGATGCGCATTCACGACAAAGATCGTAGCCTACGATTTGCAATCGCAATGTCATCGGAGTGCTTATGAAACGGGAAATCATCGTTAAAGGTCGAAGTCTTGGCGGCACTGCCGATCTGACCTTGCTTGCGCCGCTCAAACCAGGCTTTGTAGACTCCATTGAATCGGTCACCTACAAATCCCGTACCAAGCGAGTACTCGAAACGCTGCACTTAGCGCGTGCGACGGCGCACGAGTATTCAGCCGCGCGACTGCTTTCGGATGCGGTCGAGCGCGTCGGGGTCATTCACTCCGTTCGAGTAGCCGTTCTCGAACCTGAAGACAAAGTACTCCTGGTGGTCACGTTCGACGGTAGCTTTCAGTCCTACATTCGATTGCTTTGGGAGAAAGTTGGACCACTGCTCGATCTGATCTTCTGCGGCACCATCGACTATGTCAATTCCTGGGAGAACTCGTTTGACGAGTGGTTGGGTTGGGCGCAACGCGTTCAGGTAGAGACCGGATTCTTTTACGGTCCGCCAGAATTCTCGGCGCGCGACGTGCTGTACCAGCGACGCCTGGAGGTCATGAGACTACACGACCGAAGTACCGATCTGGATACGTATGTAACGAAGGAGCTGCGCGCTGTTCTGCCAACTCCCGAAGAAGCCGTTCAACGTTTGGTCAGCCTTACCAAACCAGCAGACGACGACCCGCAAGTTGATTCGGTGGGACACCTGAAAATGGTTTCTCAGCGAGTACGCAATGCACTTCAAGGTCTGGTAGGACTGTATCGGCTGGTTGATCTGCATCGACCGACTACCGACGACGGACGTGTGTTGCACCGCGCCGCGCTGAATTTGTTGCTTGAATTTGTTCAGATGCGAGATGCGGATCTGATTAGCGACCTTCTAGTGATGGCACGCAACGGTCGATTTGAACGACAGATTGATTGGTTATTTCCAGACAGAACGGGAAAGCTGGCCGCGCTAACTCGTCCAAGTCCGCCCGATCCGCTGGCGAGCAATAGCGCTGACCCTTCGGTCTTCGACGATATCCAAGGCGGGATTCTTCGACCGTATGCGTCAGTTACTCACGGATTGTTGATCCTCGTGGCCTTCGACGATACCGAAGGTGCTCGAAATTTTCTAACCGAAATTGAAGGCAAAATCGGTAGCGAAAACGGCGTCGCAAGCGTTGTAAGCGCCAAGCAGCCTGGGCTTGTTTATCGAAACGTCGAGTTCACGCCGGCCGGTTTGCGCGCCATTGGTATCAGTGAAGAGGCACTTGAACTGTTTCCTCCAGAGTTTCGACAAGGCATGGCGGCCCGCGCAGGATTGTTGGGCGATGTCCGCAACAATCATCCGCGTCGCTGGCGTTTGCCGAAACGCTTCAAACCGTCAGGGCACGCTGGCAATTCGCTTGCCAATGACGTGATCGACCTAAACACGGTGCATGCGGTCCTGCAGTTGCGGACCACATGCTCCAAGCCTCAGGCTGGTGCCGATGCTTACGATATCGACGATGTCAATCACCCGCTGCGCGGCGAACTGGTGCACCTGTCTACCAAGCTTGCGAAGGTGCGGGTGCTTGCGGTGCAAGCCATGCGACGCCAATTCCGTAAACACGCCAACGACGAGACCATCGTTGAGCATTTCGGTTACGCCGACGGCGGCGGACAGCCGGAAATAGAACCGGGCGCACACCCTTACCATCGCAATCTGGTTCATTTGGGCGAGATCGTTCACGGCCATACCAATGCGTCAGAAAGACCGGCAAATCCCAATGATCCGACCGTATCAGAGGTTACCAAGGCAAAATTAACCTGGCTGCGTAACAGCAGTTTTCTGGTGATGCGAAAATATCGTCAGTACCCAGGTCGGTTAGAGCGTGCAGTCGAGCAGACTGCTCAGACCATGGCGAGCACCTTGGGCGGTAGTGCCGTGGACTACAGCGAAATTGTCTACGGCAAGCTGATGGGGCGATATCGAGAAGGTACGCCTTTGACAGCTCCCCACAACACCGCGCCTGAGAAGCAGAATCTTTTTGACTACCAGGATGACAAGTCGGGTGACCAGTGCCCTATCCACGCGCATATTCGCCGTGCAAATCCTCGTACCGAACCGGAGAGCGCTGGCCGGGTTCCACGCATCATGCGGCGCGGCATGTCGTACGGGCCGCCACGCCTGAGCGTCGAGGGCGAAGTGGAATCCGACCGAGGCATGATCTTCATGGCCTATAACGCCGACATTGGTGAGCAATTCGAGGTCATTCAGCGGTGGCTGGTTGCCGGCAACAGTACCGGCGGATCTTCAGGGCAGTCGTGTCCGATTTTGGGCGTTCCCGAGAACGGTTTGACTCGTCACTTTCGATTCGTTCACGACAACAAGGTGTTTCAAGTTGAACTCGAAGCGAAAAGTCCCCTGTTTGAAGAGCCAGCGGTACTCACGCGACTTGAATGGGGCATGTATTTATTCTCGCCAGCGCTTAGCGTGTTACGCCGCCTGCACGCCATCGCCCGCGCCGCTTCAGCGAAGATCCTGCCTAGCCCGATGCCTTGGGCGTTGACACGCGGTCGAGCGTTACTGGCCACATTCGCAGAAGTTCAAGCGCAAAAAGGTGACTTGGCGGCCAGCGACGAATGGAAGGCTGCCCTCGAAGATCCTGTCTCAATCGACCGGCTCGATGCCGCTGCAATCTGGGCGGCGATTCGCGCTGACCATGGCGGCCTCTTGAAAACGCCTTATGGCACTTTGGTCGCCGACCGGAACTTGCTCAAGCAAGTTTTACTCGATCCAGATAAACGCTACTCGGTATGCGGACAGAACGAGCGGGTAAAACACAGTTTCGGCGAAATCTACCTCACGATGGACGCGGGCCCTGAGTATTCGAAACAGGCCGACCCCGTTAACCAGGCAATCGACAAGCTCAGCGCCGAGGAAGTATTTGTGCTGACACGCGATACCGCCAAAGGCAAACTTGATTTGATCATTGGCGGTGCGAAGCAACAATCGCAATTGGTTGGCGATTCGCGCTTTGAAGTGAACTTTGAAGCACGCGAATTGCTTGACGAAGTGCTTGCAGTTATTTGCGAGGATTGGTTCGGACTGAAGCATACGGGCGAGAAGCCTGCCAAGGCTATCTACTTTCGACGCGGTCCGGTCGACTGGAACTGGAAGCCGGGTGACCTACCCCTTTATCCGGGTAGCTTTACAGCCTTATCCCGATACATGTTTCAGCCCAACCCGGGGCCAACAACCGTTGCGCTCGGACAGCAGTACGGTCAAGCGCTACGTCAGGCGATGGACCGATTCGTCGAAGACTACGTCAAGGCGGGAAAAGTTCCGACCAAACGCGGCGACACCGACACTGAGGCGCCTTTGGCCGCTGCGATCTTCAGACACCCGACGCACTCGAAGGATCTGAGCTTCATTTCGCGAACGATGGTGGGTGTCCTGATGGGATTAACACCGACCATCATTGGCGCTGTGCTCAACGTGATTCGCGAATGGCAAATTGACGGTCAGTTCGATGCACTTCGCACA
>JANORY010001251.1:0-1604 GCA_031415535.1 Burkholderiales bacterium
CGTAGGACACGATCGTGGCCGGAGCCAGCTCGTACGCGATCTGCTCACGGAGCCAGCCGCCGAGCCGATTCCGGGGTTGTCGGTGTTCCGCAAAATGGCATCGAGGAAGCTCGGATAGCCCACGCCGCCACAAAGAACATAAGCCTGCGGGTCAATCGTTTTGATAATTTCATAAGAAATTCGCAATAGCCGCACATAATGCTGTATCGGCGCACGGAGCTTGTAATCGCAGGGGTCGGGGTAGTTTTCCCACCAGATTCCAGGTTGGCCGGGGTCGAGATATGATTTCAGAAAGGAGTAATCGAAGCCCGGCTCGTTCCAGATTTCCCAAAAACGGACCTGATTTTTGTACTGATTCACCGCTTTCCAGAGGTAAACGGCGTAGAAATTCTGCTCGTTTACGGGCGTTCCGTTCGCGCCGCCGTCCCAGATTGGCTCGTACATATTGGCAAAAAGCGTGCTTTCATGGCCGGGGCAATATTGGGTGTGGTCGCGGTGCGCCTCGGTCGGAAAACCGACGATGACGGTGTTGTCTTTCAGGCCGAGCGAGAAGGCGTGTTCGAACTCGTTTTTGCGGATATCGTAGCCGTAATCTTCCAGAAAATGCTCAAAAAGCCCCGGTCGCCAGGCCCGGCAACCCACGCCCGCGACGTGCAGCGAGTCATTTCCAGCCGACAAATCCGCCAGTTGCGAATCGGAAAACGGCGGATGCGCCCCCGGATTTACGCCCGCCCGAAAGGGGCCGGAGTACGGCGCAATCAGGTCGTTGGCCGTGAAATTAGGTTGCGAAAACAGGACGATTGGGCCAAAAATGGCGAGGATGGCAAGGTGCTTCATGGGCCTTGTTTGTTCGTGTTTGAATGAAAAACGGAGGTAAACCAGGCAGATTAGCCCGAAAATGGGTGGGGACGGGCCAGCAAATGTAGTTCGGCAAACCGGGCGGTTCCATGCGGGTAAACCTGATTTCCGAATTTCCTGCTTGCCGCCGGATTCATCCGACGGCCATCCAGAAAAATGAACAACCCCCTGATTTTCAATTAGTTAGCTGCTAATGAAATGTCGTTTAAGGGAATGAAGTTCGCTCGAAAACAGGCCGATTCTTTTGAATTTGATAGTTAGTTTTGAGCGCATTCTCGGGCTGGTTCAGCTCATTTTTTTATCAAAAAGCAGTTTTTTTATGAAAACACTCCCTTTGCTTTCCCGGCTCAAAACGGGAAGTTTCCTCCTTTTTCTGTTCGTTTTTTTGACCGCCTGCCCCGGCCCAAAACCATCGTCCGACCCGGTTCCGCCTCCGGTTCCGACCACGCAACCGGGCCAGCCAATTTTGCTCAGTCCCATTTGCCAGGCTTCGCAAAACGTACTCGTTTCGGGGCTGACAACGGGCGCAATCGTCACCATTTTTAAAGGTGAAACGGCCATCGGTTCGGCCACGGCGACCGGCCCCGATGGTTCCGTCGCGCTCAATCAGCCGCTCGCTACGGGCGACAAATTGACCGCCAAACAGGTCGCCGGCACACTTTCCGGCCCCGTTTCGGCGGTTGTCGAAGTGGTTGCCGGTGCGCCAACGAGCGGAAAAGTGCTCGGCGGCGAGGCGTTTTTTGTCG
>JANORY010001252.1:0-1670 GCA_031415535.1 Burkholderiales bacterium
CCCGCCTGGTCGAGTATCGATCCGCTGGTCATCTTGCATAAGGACCGCAAGGACAACGCAAAAGAATGGGGCGACGAGGGTCTGACTGAAATGGATCAGGATGAGGCCGCTATGGGCGAAATCCTCGACGTCGACTCACGGACCGATACCACCCTTTTTGTCCGATAAGACTGCTAACCGTTTACCTGGCGGGATTACTATACGCTCGATGGTTTCCTTGAGCATTCCGGCCATCACGTAGTGGGCGGTCGGTCATTTTCGAGACGAGCTCGGGCGCACGCCGTTCGCGGGCCAGTCGTCGGTAGTTCTCGTACGCGGTCGAGTGCTGTATATCCCTGACCGGTCCGCTGGCGCGAGAGTTGCCGGGCGGGATTCGCACCCGATGATCGCAGCCCATGAGCTGACCAAAGGTCGTCAAGCTTCTTGTATGTGCACCCTTGACTGTTGATTCAGTTAGCAGCCGATTTGCGGCCGGTGCCGGACGACGATCGGCATTAAGTCAAACAGTGTTTCCCCCCAATTGCCGATACAGTGTTCCGATGTCCCAAAGTCGTGATCGCCGCCCCGTTTGTGAGGCCCTCGAAGTCCGCATTCTGTATTCGGCCGATCTTGCCCCTATTGCCGCCAGCCTCCCCACGCTAGCGTCTTTTGCCACGCCTGAGGCCGAGGTCAGCGCGCCTGCGGCTCAGGGCAGCGAGCAGGTATCAGAATCGGCCAATGCCCGGACCCAGGCCTTGAGCGTCGAGATCGCCGTCATTGACACCCAGGTCGCGGGTGCCGATGAGCTGATTGCCGACATCGAACGCCAGCAGCAGGCGGGTCGCCCGATCGTTATCGTGCGCGTCGAGGCTGGCGACGACGGCATCACGGCGGTCTCCAAGGCTCTGGCTGATCAGCATGCGATGGAGCGGACAGTTTCGGCGATCCACCTGGTCGGCCACGGCGATGTTAACGGCACCAGCCTGGGTACCACGCGCATTGACATCTCAAGCCTGCGCAGCCGGGCGCTGGAATTCGCCAACTGGTCGACCTCGTTAACGGCCGATGCTGACCTGCTGCTGTACGGCTGTGATGTCGCTGGTGGCGTCTCCGGACTTGCCTTGACGCAGGGTCTGGCGCAGCTCACCGGCGCCGATGTCGCCGCCAGCGATGACTTGACCGGCACCGCTTTGATGGGCGGCGACTGGAGCCTCGAACACCAGACCGGGCAGATCGAAACCAGCCTTGCAATTTCAGAGTCTACCCAGTTGGTCTGGAACCATGTGCTGGCGACCTTCACGGTGACCAACATCAACGACAGCGGGGCTGGCTCGCTGCGCCAGGCCATCATTGCCGCTAACGCCGCCGGTGGCGCCGACACGATCAACTTCAACATTGTCGGCGCGGGCGTGCATACGATTAGCTTGAGCTCGGCGCTGCCATCGATTACCGGTCAGGTCACGATCGACGGCAGCAGCGAACCCGGTTATGCAGGAACACCGCTGATTCGTCTGGACGGAGCGTCTGCGGGCGGAGGTGTCAACGGGCTCACGCTGCTCGGCGGCGCTGCCGGCAGCACCATCCGCGGCTTGACCATTACGCGATTCTCCACGGACGGCATCCAGCTTCAATCGGGGGCAGACGGAGTGACTATTGCCGGCAACTGGATCGGCACCACGGGCACTGGCTCG
>JANORY010001253.1:0-3571 GCA_031415535.1 Burkholderiales bacterium
TTTCGACGTGGTAGTCGATGTGCACCTTGACCGTCTTGAATCGGGCCAACTCGTAGCGGTTGGCCGGCAACGGCATGAGCGCGGGCGCAGGTCAATACATGATGTCTATCCTCTAGCACCAAGCGTCGATCGCAACGGCCCCAGAACTTGGATAATCTGTGCCGCACTGATATCTGACGCGGTCAACGTAATCGCGATTCGACTGGTTAGAAAATGCGTCGCATGAGGATCAGACCCTAAATCGGATCGTTTCGATAATGCGTTAGGATAGACGGCAGTTTTCAATTGCCACATCTGGTCGTACGTCCATTGGTTCGGCCAGAGCAATTGCAGATAGCACTTCAGAAAGTGAAGTCCGCGCTTCGGGTTTCTCGCCGTCCAGGCACGGAACAAGTACCGCATCGCCGGCTCATCACCCCCGATAGATTGCCAATCCATCCGCCTTAACGCGCCGCTCGATCAGCTTGAATGAGCGCAGGTGTGGCACACCCATTACATTCAACTCGCGCTCTTCGTTTCGCAAATAGGTTTCAAACAAGTGCGTGGTAATTGCCTTTAAGTCTCGCTCAAGACCATCGCTCTCGTGCGAACGCAAAAGAGGCAAAAGACTCGGAGCGGCGAAGGTACTCATTTGGATTCGCCCGTCGGCGTGACCTGACGCGCCTTGAACCAAGCATCGCCGTCGTCTTGAGCAATCAGGATTTTTGATTTCAACTTTGATGCGCGTAGGCGACCGGATTTGATTTCTTCGCGGGGCCAAATCCTCGACGACCTTGAAAGTTTGCTGAAATTCTTTGAACGTTAAAACATGACTTTTCATCGCATCACCTGAAGTTCGATACCTCAATTTTGATGTCCGTTTTCGCACGGGTTTGACCGATTTTTCCAGTTTTCACCCGGCTAATCTGCGTTCAATGACCAACATCAAATGGTGGCAATCACCCGTCCGTCCAGCCCGATACCCGCCAGTTGCGCGATCGGAGGCTTAGATATGGCGTAGTGGCCTGACCGGGCGTCAGCGCGTTTGCGGGCTTGTAATCCAGTTCGTGAAGCGCGTTGAGCTATACCGTCGGGCGGATACGCCAAAACAGGCGCCAAAACAGGCGTTGACCCGACTACTTATTGTACATACAATATGTCCGTGAACTTTAGCCATGACCCGAAAAAGGAAGCGGCCAATCTAGCCAAGCACCGCATATCGCTCACCGAAGCGCGCAAGCTTGACTGGGACTCAGCGCTTGTTTGGTTCGATGTTCGAAAGGATTACGGCGAGCAGCGTCAATGCGCCTTGGCCGTAATGGAAGACCGAGTGCATGCCGCTGTCTTTGTTGAGCGTGACGGCGTGTGGCACATGATTAGTCTGCGTAAAGCCAACCGAAGGGAGTTTGATAAATATGCCGCGTACCTTGACTCGATCGGCTTCTAGCCGGACCTTGATTCGTCCGACCGCGAAGGAAGACGCCGCGATCACCGCCGCCGCGAATGCCGACCCGGATGCGATACCTTTGACGGATGCAGAATGGCAAGCCGTGCTACCAACGGTCAGACTTGGCAGACCTATCGCAGCAGTTACCAAAGAGCGGATTACGATCCGGTTGTCGCGCGATGTGGTCAGCAAATTTAGGTCGACCGGCGTTGGCTGGCAAACTCGCGTTGACGCTGCGCTCAAGGATTGGCTGAAAACGCATCCCTGATTCCCCGAAACTATTTCGGGTCAGGCCACCAGCCGTGGGTCATGCGCCCCGCTCAGCAGCGCCGCCATAACGTCTTGCCTGCGCAACTTGTCCTGAACCGCCGCCGCATGCTCGGCCATCGCCTCGACGTGCGCCACCATTACCGCGCCGCCTCGGAAGTCGCTATCAAACACCGGATTCATTTGCCGGAATTTCTGAAAGTGGTCTCGAAGCTGCGATGCCCGTTTGCAGATCGAAAGCGCCTCAGTCTGATGTGCGCTGGCCGTCCGCTGCAACTGGATGATCTCCTCGGCCAGGACTCGCATGTTCCGCTCGACCACAAGTTGTGCGGCCCGCGCATGTCCGCTATGCACCGACGAAACCGTTTCGTAATCGACGGAATCAGCTACGCCGATCAGGTAGTCCGCCGATACGCCCCATTGGTCGACAATCTTAATCAAGGTCTGAAGGTCCAGCGGCGTGGCACCGCTCTCAAGCTTGTGCAGGCTCGCCGAATCAGCAAGATCAGCCGTGAGCGCTGCAAGAAGCATCTCGATACCGAGCAACTCGCGGGCCTTGGCAGTGCGAGCTATCGCATCACCCGAGCGGTCGCGCAACCCCGATCGGATGGAAATTCTTGGTCAGACATGGACTCAATCGCTTGCGTGAATTTTCAATTATCGAGCGTCCGATACCCGCTGGAATGGCGACCTTTCCGCCGACGCCGGTCGCAGCCCGCTTGACGACGAGTACGAGTTGCCGCGAGAATTCGATGCGCTTGAAACTTCCTGCGCACTAAAAAGTGTCGGACGCTGGACAGTAGGATCGAATGCATCGCACCCTGCATCGGTTTCACCGAGCGCTCCGAATTCCCGAGTTTCCGTGACCGAATATCGAGCCGGAATGTGCGGGTCGCCATGAGAGGAATTCCCTCTCTCATAGAACTGTGGCGAAAACGCCGGAACATTCAACCACTCCCTATCGCCTGACGCCGAAGTTTCCGCGCCCTGTAACGTCAAAGAATTCCCGGCATCTACCCCGATTCAAGACTACGGCGAGTAGCGATTCGCAGCCGAATACTCAAACGCATCGCGGTAGAACTTGTCCCATTGAGCCTTCGACCATCGCCAAGTGTCAGAAGGAAGCGGCTTCTCAACCCTTGCGCGCTTACCGGCAAGCACGTCGCGGATGCGCAGATGAATAGCCCAATCAGCTTCCGGTAATCCATGAATCCGGTCATAGATATCACTTTGAATAGTCCGGCATTTAGTGACCGCCGCGAAGAACGCCAGGAATCGGCATTGACCATCCGGGTGTCTGGCCGTCGCCCAGTTGCGCATAACCCGCGAAGTGACGCCGACCGAGCTTGCGAAGAATCGAAAGGTCGGCAGCACAACGTCTTTCGACAGCTTGGTCAATTCCCGCTCGAAGTATCGAACCATACGTTCAGGAAAGTCAGGGCAATACTTGGTCTTCCTGCCAGACGGTCACCCATTTGAAACGTATCGCCCGAGCGTCGAGCGGGTCGTGATCCCAAACTCAGGACATTCGCCGAATCGACAGAACCCAGAGGAATTTCACAAGGCCGTGCTGTCGTTTACTACCAAACACCGGTTTTAGTCGCCCCTGCAGAATTCAATTCACGCCACAACGCATACAAAGCGACGGGGTGGATCGGCACCAAATCGACCTCCAATTGCTACCACGGAAGTCGGCTCGCCAGCACCACCAGCGGATGCGGCCGCGCTTGCCTACATGAAGACGGGCCATCTGCGCGCTCTGGGAATGACCTCTCCGAAACGCTTTTCGCAGGCGCCGGAAGTGCCGACGATCGCTGAGACGGGAATTCCTGGATACGAGGTCGAGTCGTGGAACGGCCTGTTTGCGCCGGCGGCGAC
>JANORY010001254.1:0-19851 GCA_031415535.1 Burkholderiales bacterium
TTCAGTCACTTCCGGAAATACTGATGAAGCAACTTCAACGAACCACTGGCCTGGCAGAACTTCGTCGACCTGTTAGTGGAAGCTAATCAGACGTCCGACTGTTTGACCCACACCGCCGTGTCGTGAAACACCGCGCCGCCATTGGGCCAGCCTGGATCGGCACTGGTCAGCGCGTTGATGCCGATGGCGTTATCGAAATAACGGTTCGGCCAGATGCCCTCGACAATGACGACGCCGCGTTGCTGGCCTTCATGGAGGGCGACATGAACGACGACTTCGCCCCGCTCATTGCCGAGCCGCACACGAGAGCCATCGACCACACCGAGCTGGGCACAGTCCTCGGGATGCAATCGCGCGGTCGGACGGTGCTCGCGCCGGATCGAACTCGGCGTCTCGGTGAAGGTGGAGTTCAGGAACGTGCGCGCCGGTGCCGCGACCAGTCTAAACGGCTTGTCGGTGGTGGCGCGATCGATCACATCAAAATGGCCCGGTAGTACCGGCATCTCGCGCCAGCGACCACCGAAGCGCTGCCAGTCGGCGCGAAAGTGAAACTTCCGGTCGGCGGTATCAAAACCATCCAGAAAATGCATAGTCTCGAAGGGTGCCGCAAAATCCTGCCCACCGCGCGCATGATTGGTCGCGGCGTCCCACATACCTGAGCGCGTCAGCGTTTGATCCATGATGTCCCAGGCGCTCATCGAGAACCCTGGGTGTTGCGCGCCGAGCCGTTTCGCGAGTTCACAGATGACGAAGTGATTCTCGCGGGTTTCGCCGGGTGGCTCAATCAGCTTGCGCGCGACCTGAAAGGTGGTGTGACCGCTGGCGGTGTAAATATCGTCATGCTCAAGGAAGCTGGTGGCCGGCAACACAATATCGGCAAACGCTGCCGTCTCGGTCATGAATTGCTCGTGGACACACGTGAACAAGTCTTCGCGCGCCAGTCCGGCATGCACCTTGTGAAGTTCCGGACAGACCATGGCCGGGTTGGTGTTTTGAATGAGCAAGGCGGTTACCGGCGGACCGTGTTTCAAGGCTTCGGCGTCACCGACCAGAATCGGGCCCAGGCGCGACTGATCGAGCTCGCGCAGCGACGGGTCGATGAGGTCGAGTCCTTCAATCAAACTGCGATCGAGCGGATAGATGCCGGTGTGCCCGTAGAGCGCACCGCCGCCCGGGTATTGCCACGCGCCAGTGACCGCCGGCAGGCAGGTGACGGCATGCATGTTGACGGCACCATTGCGCGAGCGCGAAAAGCCGTGGTGACAGCGAATGAAGCTCTTTGGGGTACGGCCGTAGAGGCGTGCGAACTCGACGATGGCGCTCACGGGCAGACCGGTAATCTCGGCCGCCCATTGCGGCGTGCAGCTCTGCACGTGTGCCGCCAACTCATCCGGGCAGTCGGTATAGCGCCGCAGATAGGTCCAGTCGGCGAAGCCTTCTGCGAACAACACATGCATCATCGCGCAGGCCAGCGCGCCGTCGGTGCCGGGCCGCACCGGCAGGTGCAGATCCGCTTTCTCGGCGGTGCCGGTTCGATAAGGGTCAATGACGACCAGTTTGGCACCGCGCTTCTTGGCGGCCATCGCGTGTTGCATGACGTTGACCTGGGTGTTGACCGGATTGCCGCCCCAGATAACGATCAACTCGGCCTGTTCACCGGCCTCGCGCAAATCGACCCCGCGCTTGCTGCCGACACCGGCAATCCAACCCGAATCGGCGAGCGTCACGCAGATCGTCGAATGCCAGCGCGAATACTTCATCGCATGCCGCAGACGGTTGATGCCGTCGCGTTGCACGAGTCCCATCGTGCCGGCGTAGTAATACGGCCAGACCGATTCGCTACCGTGGCGAGCCGCTTTTTCGATGAATGCCTCGGCGACACGATCCAGCGCCTCGCTCCAGGTGATCGGTTTGAACTGGCCACTACCTTTTGGGCCGGTTCGCGCCAGCGGCTGGGTCAGCCGGTCGGGGTGGTGGACACGCTCGGCATAACGCGCCACCTTTTCGCAAATAACGCCATCGGTGTAGCGATTGCGTTTCGAGCCGCGCACCCGGCCGATGGTTTTCGAGTCCAGCACCTCAACATCCAGCGCGCAGGTACCGGTACAGTCGTGCGGGCAGACTGAGGGCGAGATCTGGATCGGTGCGCGCAAGGGTGCATTCATCTGAGAGGATGGCTTTGGCAAATCGCTATCGTAACGCGTTCGGCGCGACTTCAAAATAGTTCTTGTAATTGCGAATGCGTCTCATTTGCAGTAAACTCATGACGGATGCAAACAACCCCCATTCTCGCTTGCCTTGAGAAAACTGTACGGGAAGCCGCGCAAGCCTGCATCACCGACGGACCTGCATAATGCTTCCTCCGTTGAACCAGGTTAAACTAAACCAGCTTAGCAGGGAGTATGCAATGGGCGGACGTGATGTATTAACGGTTTCAGCAAAAGGGCAAGTCGTCATCCCACACGCAATACGGCTTGAACTCGGCATAACGCCTGGCAGCGAGGTCGAAGCCCGTCGGGAAGGTAACGAGGTGGTAATCCGACTCAAGCACGCGCGGCCCATAAGCAAGCTCGAGGATGGTTTTGGCATGCTTAAATACACGGGCAAAAAGAGGCTTCAGGACTTCGACATAGGCACCGAAATGCACAAGCAGGCGGCTCGGCGTAAGTGATTGCGGTCGACACCAATGTTTTGGTACGCTTTTACGTCGATCCCGTAAACTCGGGAGAGAACGACGTGCAGAAAAGAAAAACAATCGCACTGTTCAAAGCAGAATCTGCTCTCTATGTTCCGATTTCCGTGATCCTTGAATTCGCTTGGGTGATGCAAAGTTTCTACGAATTTTCTGCAGAAAGCTTGCGTAGTGCGTTGGCGCACCTAACTGGTTTACCGAATGTGGAAGTTGAGCGTTGGTCTGATGTGAATACTGCGGCACAGCTCACCTGCCAAGGGCTTGATTTCGCCGATGCACTGCACGCCCTGCTTTCGTCCCACGCCGACGAATTTGTTACCTTTGATGACAAATCCTTCGTCCGGCGCGCCAAGCGCTTGGGCGTCCTGCCGCATGTTCGATTGCTCTAGCCTGGGAGCCAGCGCAGCCGCCGCCCGCAATCGCTTAGCGCCAGCCCGCCCGATCAATAATTCGAGCGGCATTGATTTGCGCCTTGCCGACTTGAGCGATCGGTAAGGGATCGGCTTTGAAATCGCCCAACGATTTGAGCGCCAAGTTATCGCGCCCAGCCGCCTTGACGACCGGCCACTCATTGTTGCCGTCCGCGAAGTATGCCTGCGCCTGATCGCTGGCCAGATACTCGAGAAACTTGACGGCCGATTCACGGTTACGCGCGTTCTTCAGAACACCTCCGCCAGATATATTGACGTGCGTGCCCCAGCTTGCCTGATTCGGCATGACTATGCCGACCTTGCCGACCACCTCGCGATCCTCGGCCTTGGTTGAGCGCATGAGTCGGGCGGCATAGTAGGTATTGCTGACCGTAACCGCGCAAGTGCCTTCGGCGACTGCTTTAATCTGGTCGGTGTCACCGCCCTTGGGCGAGTAGGCAAAGTTGGCGACAACGCCCTTGGCCCATTGTTCGGCCCGCTGCTCACCCAAATGTTCGGACATCGCACCAATCAACGACAACATGTACGGATGCGCACCGGAACGAGTGCAGACCTTGCCTTTAAGTTCTGGTTTGGCCAAGTCCTCGTAGTTGAGCACCTGCTCGCGCTTGATCAGCATGTTGTTAAAGACGATGACCCGCGCACGGGTTGAGAACCCGAACCACTCCGAGCCCTTGCCGTCGTCGGCGCCGCGCAGTTGCGCCGGAATTCGGCTCTCCAGAATGTTCGACTTGACCGGCTGAAACAGGCCCTCAGTCTGGGCGCGCCACAAACGCGCGGCGTCGACCATCAGCAGCACATCGGCCGGACTGTTTGCACCTTCGGTACGCAAGCGCTCGAGCAGTGGTTCGTCACCCGCCTCAAGGCGATTGATCTTGATGCCGGTAGTCTTAGTAAAGTTCTCGTAAAGCGCCTCGTCGGTCTGGTAGTGACGGGCCGAGTACAGATTCAGGACCTTGTCCTGGGCGATTGCGGCCGAGGCGGCTAGTACGAACAGGCCGCCCGCGAGCGCCGCCCTGGATAGTGGACGGCGCCAGTTTGATCCAAACGATTGCGACTGTGCAAGGTCCTGCATTTTGAACAACTCCAGTAAAAGTGCGATTCGGGAAAACCTTGACACTTGAGACCGCCTGCCGACTAAGCCGGGACGGGCCGTGAGTCAATGGAAATGAATATCGACACGAATATTAATAGGAATCATTCGCATTTGCTAGTTAGGCCTTATTTTGAGCTGGCTGGTCCCCTTGAACACCGTGGCTGACATTCCACCTCTGGCAAGAGTTAGTGGCCGCAAACGCCAAAGACGGCTTCAAATCGCCGCAGGGCAGCGCCCATCAATTTTGTGTGCCCTGCTCCCCAGGGGTGCGGTCTGGTATTGCGTTCGCGCCAGTCGAACGACTTGGGCTGATGGGTAAGCACATAACCAACTTCGCCCTTCTTGCCTGGCGCAATGATTGCGAATGGGTTGTCAATGTGTTGCTCAGAGTGTGTCATCGGGAAGCCCATCACGATTCCCGTGCGGTCCGCAAACTCCTTGGTGGACACCACCAACATGGGGTGGTCGTTCGGCATTTCTTTGCCAACGTGCCGGCTGTATTGGATGAAAATGATTTCTGCGCGCTCAGGAACCCACAGCGGCGCTTTTCGGGTTGCCATTACGAGAACGCCTCCACCCCAACCGGGCCATCAGTCAATGCCTCTGCGCCGTGCTTCTTAGGGTTAAAGGCAGACAGCATTTGTTTTAGTGTTGGCTCGGTCTCTGACTCAATGACGATCCTGCCCGGTTTAACGATCACGCGAACTGGCGTGCCATCGCTGACGCCCGCTGCCTTGGCCATCGGCTTTGTGAGACGAAGTGCCAAGCCATTGCCCCAGGTGCGAATCTGACTAACAGGCCTCACCCGCGCATCAGCGCCTCATCAAAAATAGCCACTGCCCGCGTCCAACCGGCCGAAGCACCGCGAATCTTGTGCGGAAAGCAGGAAACATAAAAGCCGTCACCAGGCACTGACTCCAGGTTGTGCAGCTTCTCGATATGACAATAACCAATGTCGCGGCCAGCCTTGTGACCTTCCCAGATGATCGACGGGTCATGGTCCTTCGCCCATTTCTGGGCGGTGAAATAGAACGGCGCATCCCAGCTCCAGGCGTCGGTGCCGGTCAGGCGAACGCCGCGCTCGAGCAGGTACATGGTGGCGTCATAACCCATGCCGCAGCCGGCCGACACATAGTCCTTGTGGCCATAACGCGAACCGGCACGCGTGTTCACCATGACGATCTCGAGCGGTTTGAGCTCGTGATTGATCCGTTTCAACTCAGCCGCGACATCGTCGGCACTGACCACATAGCCATCCGGGAAATGGCGGAAATCCAGTTTGACAGCGGGCTGGAAACACCATTCGAGCGGCACGTCGTGAATCGCGATTGCCGGGCGCTTTTCGCCGAGCGCGGCGTCCATCGTGCTGTGAAAATGATAGGGCGCATCGAGATGGGTGCCGTTATGGGTGGAGAGTTGCACGGTCTCGACCGCCCAACCCTCACCTTCGGGCAAATCCTTCTGTTGCAAGCCGGGGAAAAACGGCGCGATCTGCTCGTAGGTGTTCTCATGGGTGAAGTAGGTGATCTTCGGCTCCATGCCCGGTGGGTCGGAGGCGACATCGTTTTCTAGAAAGATCGATAGATCAACGAATCGGCGGGTCATGTCATTCCTTAAAAGTGGCGGTCGAATCAATCTTTGAAGACTCGACGCGGATGCAGCCCGGTCAAATGACCCATGAAGGGCGGTACGATATCGTAGCCCAGCATGGCCTGAAGCCGTGGCGACGTAAGGCTCGCCGTCTCGCGGGGCACGCTCAGGAGAAAACTTTCTTGCGGCCGCAACCAGGGATTGCAGTATTGATTAGTAATGGATCGTCGAATCGACGAACTTTGGTTTGCGCCACCGCGATGGATTGTCCCACCCACCCACAGTGCACAGCTACCCGCCGGCATCTGCAGCACCTGCAGTGCACGCATAGCCCTGCCTAATTCATCCGCTGAGCCTCGGCGCGCAGCTTGGTAATCGCTCGGCGTCCAAAGATGGCTGCCCACGACCATTTCGGTAGCGCCGTTGATCGACGTGAAGGGATCAATCGCAATCATTGTGCTGACGCTCTGCGGCAAACCGCTAGCAACTGCCGGATAGTAGCCGTCGTCCCGATGGAATTCCTGTGGCGTTTCGCCGGGCGACATCGCGATCGCCTGGGCCACACTCAACAGGTACCCCGGCGATAGCAGCCGATCGATGACCTCGATAATCTGCGGGTGTTCACACAAATCCTGAAAGCGCTTGCCGTGATTGATCAGCGTATAGATTCGTTCGGTTTGGAAACCCTCGAAATCATTACGACCCCGATGCCGACCGAGCAAGGCGTCGAGTTCGACTGAGCAAGCGGCAACTTCATCGGCGTTCAATAGCTCGGGAATGATGGTAAAACCATCACGAGCAATCTGCTGCACATGTTGCTCCGCATCTAAGCTCGTCGCTCTAGCCATTGCTCTAAACACCTCGAATAGATTTTCCGTCTGTATCTGCAATTCGTATGTATCTGCAAATCGTTTGTATCGGCAAATCATGCCATGATGCATTCGATCATAAATGACAAAGCGGTGAACCTATGAAGGCCCTGCTCAGCGTGACGCCCGGAGGTCCGGAGTGCCTCGAGATTCGAACGGTCGCAGACCTGATTCCGAAGGCCGGTCAAGTAGTCGTGCGGGTTCATGCCTGCGGCGTCAACTTCCCGGATGGCTTGTTCATCCGCGATCTTTACCAGGTCAAACTCGCGCGACCCTTTTCACCCGGGGCCGAGGTCGCCGGCATCGTAGCCGCGATCGGACCAGGGGTCAGCGAACTGGCGATCGGTGACCGTGTCGCCGGTATTATTGGTTCCGGCGGCATGGCCGAACTGGTGTGCGGCGAGGCGTCGCGCTTCACCAAAATTCCGGAATCCATGTCGTTCGCAGACGCCGCAGCATTCATCTTCACCTATGCGACGGCGCACTACGCACTGCATGATCGAGGCATGCTGGCCAGCGGCGAGACCGTGCTGGTACTTGGCGCTGCGGGCGGTATCGGCCTGGCCAGTGTCGAGCTTGCCAAGGCCGCCGGTGCGCGCGTGGTGGCCGCTGTTTCTTCGCAGGCCAAGGCCGAGGTCGCAAGGGCCCATGGCGCCGATGAAGTCGTGATCTATGGTCGTTCGCCGTTTGACACCGACGCCCGGAAATCATTGACCGAAGCCCTCAAGGCGGCCGTCGGCAAAGGCGGCAGCCAGGTGATCGTCGATCCGGTCGGTGGCGATTATGCCGAGCCCGCGCTTCGGACCATGGCCTGGCAGGGGCGCTACCTGGTGGTCGGTTTTACCGCCGGAATCGGACGCGCACCGATGAATCTGATTCTGCTGAAGGGCTGCCAGATGGTCGGCGTCGACTGGCGGCAATTCCTGCTGTACGAGCCGGACGGCCACGCCCGAATCATGCAACGCTTGTTCCAGATTTATGCCCAAGGCCAGATTCGGCCCGAGATTCAGCAGCGCTTTTCGCTCGAGCGGGCACCTGAAGCGATTCGACTGATGGAATCGCGCGGTGCGATTGGCAAGTTGGTGATCGAAGTGATTGCGGGTGAAACCATTGATTCCCGATGAACTGAACGGAGATTCTCACATGCAATCCAAATCCAAAGGTAATCTTGAGGTCGTCGAAATCAAAGCTTTTGTCCCTGCCAAGGATTTCGAATTGTCGAAGCGTTTTTATCGCGACTTGGGCTTTTCAATGAAGTCTGACGGCGGTGGCGTTGCTTACTTCAGCGTCGGCAATTGTTCTTTCCTGCTACAGGATTATTTTGTAATTTCGTTCGCCGAGAACTTGCAGATGCATTTGCTGGTCGAAGATGTCAAGGCTTGGTGGGCGCAGGTGAATTCGGCCGAGCTCGTCAGCCGTTATGGCGTGCGCTTACATCCTCTGGTCGAACAACCCTGGGGGATGACCGACTTCAGTATTGTCGATCCGAGTGGTGTTTGTTGGCGGATTGGCCAAAACACGCCGGGCTTTGTCGCAATAGGTCGAGTTGATCCGGACGTTCTGAACTGAGTCATTCCGGGTTCTGAGACCGATTGCCTGACGCTGGCAACTTTGCCGATGAATATAGCTTTAAACTAACAATTCGATAAAGACAATTATATTTATTAATTTACTGAACGCCTATATCGTTACACATGTACGTAAATATTGGTCAATCAAATCGCTAACTGATCAAGTCAGCGTTCAAAAAAGGAAGTCTCATGTCCACTCAAAACACATCGAGCGAAGCTAAATGCCCATTTTCTGCCGCTGCTGGCAGCCAAGCCACCTCAAGCAAGGCAAGCAACGCAAACTGGTGGCCCAATCAGTTGAACCTGAAAGTATTGCACCAGCAATCTTCGAAATCCAACCCGATGGGCGAATCATTCAACTACGCCCGGGAATTTAAAAGCCTTGACCTGGACGCGGTGATCAAGGATCTGACCGCGTTAATGACCGACTCTCAGGCTTGGTGGCCGGCCGACTACGGTCACTATGGCCCGTTCTTCGTTCGAATGACCTGGCATGCCGCCGGTACCTACCGAATTGCCGATGGTCGCGGCGGCGGCGGCACGGGTGCCCAGCGCTTTGCTCCGCTCAACAGTTGGCCCGATAATGTCAACCTGGACAAGGCGCGGCGTTTGTTGTGGCCGATCAAACAGAAATATGGTCGCAAGCTATCCTGGGCAGACCTGTTGATTCTGACGGGTAATGTCGCGATGGATTCGATGGGTTTCAAGACCATCGGCTTTGGTGGTGGTCGTGCCGATGTCTGGGAGCCCGAGGACGAGATCTATTGGGGGCCGGAAACCAAGTGGCTGGGTGATGAACGATACAGCGGTGATCGCGAGTTAGCCGATCCGCTGGGTGCCGTGCAAATGGGCCTGATTTATGTCAATCCGGAGGGCCCGAATGGCAAACCTGACCCGATCGCTTCGGCCAGGGATATTCGAGATACCTTTGCCCGGATGGCCATGAACGACGAAGAAACGGTAGCACTGGTTGCCGGCGGTCACACCTTCGGCAAGTCCCACGGCGCTGGCGACACCGCCCACGTTGGACGTGAACCGGAAGGCGCTGCAATTGAAGGTCAGGGACTCGGCTGGAGCAGTAGTTTCGGCAGCGGCGCAGGCGGACACGCCATCTCCAGCGGTATCGAAGGCGCCTGGACTCCGAACCCGATCAAGTGGGATAACGGTTATTTTGAAACGCTTTTTGGCTATGAATGGGAACTGAGCAAAAGTCCTGCTGGTGCCCATCAGTGGAAACCCAAAGACCCGGCCGCAGCCACGACCGTGCCAGACGCACATGATCCATCGAAACGCCATGCGCCGATGATGACGACCGCCGATATGGCGCTACGCATGGATCCTGCGTACGAGAAAATCTCTCGGCGCTTCCTGCAGAATCCCCAGGAACTGCACGACACCTTTGCTCGCGCCTGGTTCAAATTAACGCACCGCGACATGGGTCCGCGCGCCCGCTACCTGGGCAAACTGGTGCCGAACGAAGTGCTGATCTGGCAAGATCCGGTACCAACCGTCGACCATGCGCTGATCGATGAGCACGACATCGCGGCATTAAAAGCGAAGATTCTCGCCGCTGGACTTTCGATTTCGCAGTTGGTCAGCACTGCCTGGGCTTCTGCTTCAACGTTTCGGGGCAGCGACAAGCGCGGTGGTGCTAACGGTGCCCGCATTCGCCTTGCCCCGCAGAAGGATTGGGAAGTCAGTCAGCCTGCCGAGCTTGCGAAAGTCTTGTCGACATTGGACGGGGTTCAAACGGCATTTAACGTGGCTCAATCGGGCGGCAAGAAAGTTTCGCTGGCAGACTTGATCATCCTGGGCGGTTGCGCGGCGATTGAAGCAGCAGCAACAAAGGCTGGTTACGTCGTGAAGGTTCCATTCACGCCAGGGCGTACCGATGCATCACAGGCCCAGACCGATGTCGAATCGTTCTCTGTACTGCAGCCCAAGGCTGACGGGTTTCGCAATTACGTCGCTGAAGGGTATGCCCAATTCGCCGCCGAAATGCTGGTGGATCGGGCCAATTTGCTGACGCTGACCGCGCCGGAGATGACTGTTTTGATCGGCGGCATGCGCGCACTGAACGCCAACTTTGGACAGTCGAAACACGGCGTCTTCACCCAGCGGCCAGAGACTTTGACGAACGACTTCTTCGTGAATCTGCTCGACATGAAAACCCAATGGCAGAAGTCCGCCTCGACCGAAGGTGTACTGGAAGGGCGTGATCGCGCAACCGGAACTCTGCAGTGGACGGGTACCGTCAACGATCTGGTTTTGGGCTCAAACGCACAACTGCGCGCCATTGCGGAGGTGTATGGCAGCAGTGATTCAGAATCGGCTTTTGTCTCGGCCTTTGTCGCAGCCTGGAGTAAGGTGATGAACCTTGATCGGTTTGACCTGGATTAATGATCCGAACCCTAGTCCTGCTGGTTGCCTTGTGCAACATCGCCTTCATGACCTTTAACACGGTGATCGGTCCGGTCGGTCGCGTGGTTGGCATGCCCGAGTGGCAGATCGGTTTCATGATGTCGATCTCGGGCATTTGCTGGATGATGTCGAGTCGAGCGTGGGGACGCCATTCCGATGGCGTTGGCCGCTACCGGGTAATGCAACAGGGCTTGATCGGTTTCACCGTACTGTTCGCGTTGCTCAGCATAGCCGTTGGGCTGGGCTTGGCGAAGGTGATTGATGCATCGATGATGTTCTTCGCCTTGCTTTTTACGCGCGGTGCTCTGGGCGCGTTCTACGCCGCCCTGCCGGTCGCCTCACAAGCGATGATCGCCGACACACTGGCTCCCGAAAAGCGCGCTGGCGGGCTGGCAGCGCTCGGTGCGGCCAGCGGCGTCGGCATGATCCTCGGTCCGGCCATTGGCGGTGTGTTAGGCGCCTACTCGCTGATACTGCCCTTGCTGTTCGCGACGCTGCTGAGCGGCGCTGCCGTGTTGCTGGTCTATCAGGCCGGCACAGGCCTAAAAGCCATCGAGCACGAGCATCGTTCCGGAGCACGCACATCACCGCCGATGTCATTGACCGATCGACGATTGCGCTGGCCGATGATGGTCGCTCTGTGCGCGATGTTCTGCGTGATATCCGCGCAGATCAACACGGCGTTTTTCATCATCGATCAATTCGCCTACCAGCCCGCCGCTGCAGTCAGCGCAACCGGGTTGGTGTTGACTGCAGTAGGTCTTGCGCTGATTTCGGCGCAGTTGCTGGTCAGAAAGTTGAACGCAGGCAGCAATGCCGCGCGCTGGACGCCGATCCGGCTGATCGCTACCGGCACCGCCATCTCCTCAGTGGCGTTTCTGGCCGGCAGTTTCAGCCCGTCGGTCGCCTGGATGGCGGCGGGCTATTTTGCGGCTGGCTTCGGCATGGGCATGGTATTCCCAGCCATGTCTGCTGCTGCGTCCAGCGCAGTGTCGGCGCAGGAACAGGGTATTGCGGCCGGCACAATGGCTGCAGCTCAAGCCGCTGGTATGGTGCTGGCACCCTTGCTGTCGACGGCGCTTTATCACATCGCGCCGCAAGTACCGTACTGGGCCGCAGCAGCGGTTTTATTGTTTGTCAGCCTGCGTTCGACCTCGATGCTCAAGCGACAAGCGACTTAGCGCCACCGGCCGTGCGATACAATTCTAGAAAATGTAGTTGACTGGAGTTGGTATGCCGATCTCAATTCGCCTGCCTGCCGATATAGAAGCGCAAATTTCGGGGTTCGGTACCCGTCTTGGAATTTCGAAATCTGCGGTCATCGTTCGTAGCATCCAGGAGTATTTGGCCAGACACGTGCAGCCGTCTTCGTTACAGATATACGAAGCTGTGATGCGCGATGCGCAGTCTGTTGAAAGCGGCAATGGCAAAGATCCACTGTCGGTGGCTGCCGAAATGCGTCCGCACAAGCTTAAAGTACGCGCTGCGCTGCGCCGCAAACAGAGCCAACGCCGAACCCGGTCGGCATGAATACGCTGGCGGACTCTGGCTACTTTGTTGCACTATTCAATCCCAAAGATCATCATCACCGCCGATGCAAGGCTTTTTTTTCGACCTATAACGGTCTGACAATCACCACTTGGTCGGTCTTCACAGAAGTTTGCGCTCTACTAAGACCCATCAAGTTAAAAGCATTCTTTGCCTGGGCAACACAGGCACAAGAATTTGGCTACTTGCAGATTGAGTCTCCGCCAGCAAATTCAGTCGCAGCCCTTTGGACTTTGATGGAAAAGTACGACGACTTACCGATGGATTTTTGCGATGCCACGCTGATTTATCTGGCCGTAACACTAAAGATCGACCGAATAGCAACGACAGATCGCCGCGACTTCTCGGTCTATCGATTGCCCGCCAGGCAGCAGTTCGTGCACGTAATTGATGAGTAAAAACGCTCAGTCGGCGTTCCAAAAAAATCGACGCAGCCGTCCAAAAAAATTGGAACGCCACAGTCCACTAATATGCGAATCCCGCTATTCGGTAACCAAGGAAAGAAACCATGACCCAAGCCCAATGGCAAAGCACCAACGATCAATACACCGCATTAAAACTTGAAGTTGCGTCAGCCGAGGGTCAGCGCGGCGACATCTACCGCGTGCTTCTGAATCGCCCCGAAGCACTGAATGCCCTGAACAGCGCGATGTTCGAAGAGATACCGCAGGCCGTCAAGGAGGCTGAACAAGCCGGCGCGCGCGCACTGATCATCACCGGCGCTGGCCGTGCCTTCTGCGCCGGCGCTGACCTCATCCAATCAACCTTCCGGCCCGATGCGTCGATGGCCGATCAGCAAGAGCGAGGCCGCTTGACCTTTGAGCGGGTACTCAGTCTGGTAAAGACGATCAATCAGGTCAAAATGCCGGTACTGACGGCCATCAACGGCGTCGCCGCCGGGGGCGGCGCCGGCATCGCGCTGGCCGGTGACATGGCACTGATGGGGCGCTCGGCGCGCTTCGTTCTGACTTTTGTACCAAAGCTCGGACTGGTGCCCGACGTATCGGCCACCTGGTTCATGTCGCGCTCGGCCGGTCGCGCTCGCACCCTGGGTGCCAGCCTGACCGGCGATTCGGTCTCAGCCGAGACGGCAGAACAGTGGGGACTGATCTGGCGCTGTGTTGACGACCAGGACCTGGCGTCAGAAGCACTGGCGTTGGCGCAACGCCTGGCCAATGGACCGCAGGCGGCCGTGCTCGCGACCCGCAAACTGGTCGATTGTGCGACGGCTACCGAGCTGTCTGCCCACCTGGACCTGGAACGCGATGCACAATGCGCGCTGATTGGCGCACCGGATAACGTCGAGGGTATTCTGTCGTTTCGAGAAAAGCGTGCGGCTAATTTCAGGAAGGGCTAGTGCGGTATTCCGCAAATTCTAGCCAGGGGCCGACTTCCCACTACGCAACACCGGTCGCAATTTTTCCTCAGGAGCCACTCAATGTCTGTTTCACTGTACGACGCCAGCGTCCCCGTCTTTCGTCAAATGCTCGCTAACCTCTCGGATCTGCTCGACAGGGGTGAAGCTCACGCCAAGGCAAAAAACTTCGACCCGACCAATATGCTCGGCAGCCGCCTGGCACCCGACATGCTGACGCTAAGCAAACAAGTACAAATCGCTTGCGATGGTGCCAAAGGGGCGGTCGCTCGGCTCGCCGGAATCGACATCCCAAAGCACGAAGATAACGAAATCAGCATCGCGGATTTAAAGGCGCGTATTGCCAAGACGCTCGAATTCGTCAACAGCGTGGCACGCGAGAAAATTGACGGCCAGGAGAATCGCGATATCACGATCGTCTTGCGTGATCGCTCATTACAAATGAAAGCCTTGCCGTTCTTGCTGCACTGGGCGTTTCCGAACTTCTTTTTTCATGTCACGACGGCTTACAACTTGCTGCGACACAACGGCGTGGAAATCGGCAAGAAAGATTTTCTCGGCAAGGTCGCTTGACCCAAAGCGGCCGGATCGATTGAATCGTATCAAGCCGATCGACGCATTCGAAATCGTCCTGCTGTCGATACTTTGGGGTTCCTCGTATTTGCTCATGCGCTCGGCGGTACCCGAGTTTGGTCCGGCACCGATCGTGTTCCTGCGCTTGCTAATCGCCAGTTTGATCCTGCTGCCGATTCTGATCTGGCGCGTCGGACTTTCCGACGCGCGCCAACACAAACGAGCGCTGCTCGCGCTCGGCATCATTTCAACCGCGCTACCCTACCTGTTGCTGGCCTTCGCAGCGCTATCAATTCCGGCCGGAATGTCGGCGATCCTGAATTCAACCATGCCGCTGTTCGGTGCAGTGGTCGGATACTTCTGGTTGGGCGATCGAATCGCTCGCACGCAAGTGTTCGGCCTGCTGCTGGGCATCGTGGGCGTCACCGTGCTGGTCTGGGGCAAGCTGAGCTTCGGTGGCGGCGGATCAGGGCCAGCGATTCTGGCGGTGCTCGGCAGTGCGCTGATCTGGGCGACTGCCGGACCCTACACTCGCCTGCGTTTGGGTGCGGCACATCCGCTGACCACATCGGTCGGCACCATTGCGGTTGCCACGTGCATCATGGCCCCGTTCGCCTGGTCAGATTTGCCCAAGGAGATGCCTGCGCTGCGATCCTGGCTTGAGCTGCTGTTGCTCGGTGCGGGAAGCACCGCACTCGGCACTTTGATCTATTTCCGACTACTGACGCGGGCCGGTACCGTCGCCGCCATGTCGGTCATGTTTCTGAACCCGGTCACCGCGATGATTGCCGGTTCACTGTATTTGGGCGAGACAATTACGATGCAGATGTTTGCCGGTTGCGCCATCGTTTTGCTCGGTACGGCGTTGTCGGTTGGGCTGATCGGGCGACGCGTTTGACAACGCATCCAAGAACGACGCGACGGCGATTGGATAGCGATCTGAAAACGTCGCGTTGCAGATCCGGCGACGCCGCGCTATGCAAAACCCCCGACACATACCAGCCTGGCCGAACTCCACTCTTCACGCACCGAGACTTGAGACCCTGATAAACCGGGTCCTTGTAGAACGCCTCCCAGGCCGCGACCGATGGGAAGACCAGAACGAAGATGCGGCGAGGTTTCCAGTCGTGAGCGCCTGTGTTGAAAATCGTAACTCTGCCTTCGAAAGGCGGTCTCGACCGGACGAATGGCTTGTTCGCTGTATTCCAAATCAATACTAATGCGATACCCGCCATTCACTATAAAAAACAGCACAGCCACCGCTGAATTTGAAATAGATTCGTGATAAAATACTGTACTTAATCACAGTAATCAGGTGCCGCATGAACCTCGCTGATTCGACCCTCATCTCGACTCCAAATCGAATCGGTTTGCCGATCGAACTCACGCAGGCGGAGAGCGGCAGCATTACATCCTCCAGCACGTTGTCGATCGCTGAACTCGAAGCGCAGATCACCGAGTTAGCCGGTCACCTGAACGCGGCCAATCATCGCTGGCTCATGCTGATCGCCGAGTTCGATCGTCGCGACGGTTGGGGCGACGGCGCAACGCAGTCGTGTGCCCATTGGTTGAGCTGGAAGTGCGGCCTGGATCGAGGTGCCGCGCGTGAGAAAGTTCGTGTAGCGCGTGCGCTGGAGCGCTTGCCACTGATCTCGGCGTCAATGGCAAGCGGTGCGCTCAGCTACTCCAAGGTGCGTGCACTGACGCGCGTGGCGACGCCCGAGACCGAAGACGACTTACTGATGATCGCCCTGCACGGCACCGCCAGTCATGTCGAGAAGCTGGTGCGGCAGTACCGGCGCGCGCAGGACGCGGCCGAGCTCGGCCGCGAAGCGCAGCAGTTCGCCACGCGCTCGGTTCGTTATTTTTATGACGAAGACGGCTCGCTGGTACTTAATGCACGGCTACCGGCCGAATGCGGTGCGGTACTGGTGAAAGCGCTTGAGGTAGCCACAGAGGATTTCTGGCGGGCGGATCGTTCCTCGGGACATTCCTCGGTTCGTTCCTCAGGTAACTTCTCAGGCGATACTTCAAGCGATACCTCAAGCGACACTTCGGGCGTTCCCGCAGAAACGTCTGCACCCGGTAAACCGTCCAGAGCCGAGAACATCATGCAATACCGCGCCGATGCGCTGGCGCTATTCGCCGAGACCTTTCTGAAGCACGGCTATGAAGCCTTAAGCGGCGGCGAGCGCCAGCAGATCGTGATTCATATCGATGCTGAAACGCTGAGTCACGACCATGCGAACTCGAAGACGGCCCGGCACTGGCGGCGCAGACCGCGCGTCGCCTTGCATGCGACGCCAGCCTGGTCAAGATTGTCGAAGATGACGCAGGCCAGACTCTGAATGTCGGGCGCAAGACGCGCACCATCGCTCCGGCGATACGCCGCGCCCTGCGCTCACGTGATCAGGGCTGCCGGTTCCCCGGTTGTACGCACACGCGGTTTCTCGACGGCCATCACGTTCGACACTGGGCCGATGGCGGCGAGACGAAGCTCTCGAACCTCGTCCTGTTGTGCCGGTTCCATCACCGCCAGGTCCATGAGGGCGGCGTCGCAGTGAAGTTCCTGGACGACGGTGCGCTGCGCTTCAGTGACACACACGGTAAACACTTCGAGGTTCAGACCGCGACCAAGGGTAACGTACAGACGCTGATCTGCCAACACCAACACAGCGGTCTGGCGATCGATGCGAGCACGGCCGCCACCCGATGGTGCGGCGAGCAGATGGACTACGGCATGGCCGTCGGTGGATTGCTTGAGCAGCAGGAACGGCAGCGATTGGGACAGCAGCGCTTCTCAGCAGCGGCCATGTGAGAACCTATTTTCAGCGTTCGTCATTGTTTATTTTTCATCCAGATCGGGTGCTGCTGGTCTGTAGCGTTATTCGCCCAATCTCTCCCGTCTACGGAAACGATCAGGAGACTTTCAACAGCCCGCCATGCCGAGGATCAATTCCCTCGACCACGTTGACCACATACTCGGCGATATTCTTCGCATGATCACCAACGCGTTCAATCGACTGAACCACAAACACCAAGGCCAGCGCCGCCGAAACGTTGGCTGGGTCCTGGCTCATGGCCTGTAGTAGTTCAGCAATCCGCTGATCGCGCAGCGCGTCTACTTCAGCATCGCGTACCTGCAATAGCTCGGCGACTGTTGAGTCGTGCACCACAAAGGCTTCGACCGAGGCGCGCAACATCTCGCAGACAATATTAGTCATCTGCTCAATACCGACTGAGTCGATGGGCTGAACACGATTCTTGAGTTCGCGCACTTTAAAGGCAATCTTTTTGGCTTCGTCGCCGATTCGTTCAAGATCGTTGTTGATGTGCAGAATGGCTAATATTTCGCGCAAGTCCACCGCAATCGGCTGGCGTCTGGCAATGATCTGATTGCACCGCAAGTCGATTTGAATATGCATGGCGTTGACGGCGGCTTCTTCGATCAGTACCTTGCTAGCCAGGCCGATATTCCGAGTCCGGACAGCATCGACCGCCCGCTGGAATTGCCGCTCGACGTCGCTGGCCATGGTGGTCGTGGCACAGCGCAGTGCATAGAGTTCCGTATCGTACTGGGTATGAGTGTGCAACATTTCGTGTTTGTACGCCGATCATCAGGAAACGATTTGGCGAGCCTTGGTCGAAGTTCAGCCAAACCGGCCGGTAATGTAATCTTCAGTGGCTTGTTTGCTCGGCTTGAGGAACAACTGGTCGGTTTTTCCAAACTCGATGAGTTCGCCTATGTACATGTAAGCGGTGTAGTCCGAGATTCGGGCGGCCTGTTGCATGTTGTGCGTCACGATCGCAATCGTATATTCGCGCTTTAACTCGTTCAGCAGTTCTTCGACCTTGGCGGTCGAAATCGGATCGAGCGCACTGGTCGGTTCGTCCAACAGCAAAACGTCCGGCTTGACCGCGATGGTACGGGCGATGCACAGCCGTTGCTGTTGACCACCCGACAAACTCAAGCCACTCTGATTCAACTTGTCTTTAACTTCATCCCACAGTGCAGCCTTACGCAGCGCCCACTCGACTCGTTCTTGCATCGCCCGCGAATCCAGTGATTCATAGAGCCGAACACCGAA
This sequence comes from Burkholderiales bacterium, assembly GCA_031415535.1. Lineage (GTDB taxonomy): Bacteria > Pseudomonadota > Gammaproteobacteria > Burkholderiales > Burkholderiaceae_E > JANLTP01. Next base: position 18,255 of record JANORY010001254.1, read on the forward strand.
GGCGATGTTTTCGCTGATCGACATTGGAAAGGGCGTGGGCTTTTGAAACACCATACCCACCTTCGCCCGCAGCATATTGACGTCTTGTTCGTCGGCCAGAATATTCTTGCCGTTCAGCAGAATTTCGCCGGTGGCGCGCTGGCCCGGGTACAGATCGTACATACGATTGAAGGTGCGCAGCAAGGTTGACTTGCCGCAGCCCGATGGCCCGATGAAGGCCGTCACGCGGCCGCGCGCAATATCCATGGTGACCTTTTTCAGTCCCTGGAATTTCCCGTAGTAAAAGTCGAGGTTCTTGACCTGGATTACCGCGTCTCGGGTATCAAGCGACGTGTCGGTAGGCTTATCCATCAGAATCTGCATAATAGGTCCGTCTGTGTGTTCGTCTGTGTGTTCGTCTGTCGGTTCGTTCGAAAGCTTGTCTGAAGGTGCCTTAAGCGGTTTGTTTATCGCGAAAGACAACTCGAGCGAAGATGTTGATGCTCAATACGATTAGCGCGATGAGCGACGCGCCGCCCCAGGCGAGTTTTTGCCAGTCCTCATAAGGACTCAGCGCAAAGTTGTAAATGACGACCGGCAAATTCGCCATTGGACCACTCATGTCGGCACTGAAGAACTGATTGTTCAAGGCGGTGAACAGTAGTGGTGCGGTCTCGCCGATCATGCGTGCAATCGACAGCAGCACGCCGGTGACGACGCCGCCTTTGACCGCTCGCAGGGCAACCGTCAGGTTGACTTTCCAGCGCGGCGCGCCGAGCGCGAACGCCGCCTCGCGCAACGATCCTGGCACCAGGTTCAGCATGTTCTCGGTGGTACGAACTATCACCGGAATCGCGATCAGTCCCAAGGCAAGTGAGCCAGCCCAACCGGAAAAGTGCCCTGCCGTTGCAACCGCCAGCGCATAAACAAACAAGCCAATGACAATCGACGGCGCGGATAACATGATGTCGGTCACGAATCGGGTCAACGAGGCGAACTTTGATTGACTGCCATATTCGGCCAGATAAATTCCAGCCAAAATGCCGATCGGCGTTGCAATTACCGTGGATACACCGACCATCAGCAGACTGCCCACGATGGCATTGGCCATCCCGCCACCGCTTGAGCCGGGCGCGGGTGTCGAGTTCGTAAAAAACTGTGGGCCGAGTGCAGACAGGCCGTTGTAGAACAAGGTCCAGAGAATCCAGAGCAAGCCAAGCAGACCGATGACCATTGCGGCCATGGATAAAACCATGCCGATGCGATTGATCATCTTGCGGCGCTGATAGAGACTTGAGTTGGCGACGGTCGTCATAATTACAGTGGACCCATTATGTATATCTGTGAGACTAGACCTAACTCCGTAGCGTTGAAGCGTCCGGCCTGGACTGTTTTAGCGTCCAGCCTTGACCGTACCGCGTTCCGTTAGCCATTTGGCGATCGCCAGCACGACGCAGGTGATAACAAACAAAATCAGACCGAGCGCATACAGAGACGGAATATGCAGCTTCGGATCGGCTTCAGCAAATTCATTGGCCAGGGTGGAAGCGATCGAGTTGCCGGGTGCGAACAAACTGGCGGCCAGCCGATTGGCATTACCGATGACGAAGGTGACCGC
>JANORY010001255.1:0-1001 GCA_031415535.1 Burkholderiales bacterium
GCACGGCACCAGCACCGCCAGAATGATGATTATGCCGCCCATTGTCGGCGTTCCCTTTTTGCTCAACTGGCCTTCGAGGCCGAGGTCGCGCACCGTTTCGCCGATTTGAAGCCGTTGGAGAAACCGGATAATCCGCCCGCCAAAAACCAGCGAAATCGTCAGCGAAAGCAGAATCGCCAGCATCGCCCGAAACGAGATGAAGTTCCACAGCCCCGCCCCCGGCAGGTTGAAAACTTTATCGAGCCATTCAAAAAGTGGAATCAGCATTTTTGATTGCGGATTGTGAATTTTATTGAGGTTCAGTCCTTTCGTGTGCTATCTCTTCCTTTGTAGTAGCCGTATTTGTAAACGGCATAAAAAGGAATAATCAACACGAGAAGAAGGATAATTTCCTTTACACCCACATTAAGAAAAAGAGTAGTCATGATTGTTGGTTGATTAGTTATTCAGGTAATTTCAATACCGACTGCCCGGCCTCCGGCTTTCGTCCGAGCCGTTTCCAGTAAGCAAACGCGTACATCATTTTATCGAGTCGTTTAAATCGGGTTTCCATCGTTTTGGCATCGTTGAGGTGCATTATCAGTCCTTTTCGGTGGCTTGGCGGCAGCATTTCGTAAAAAAAGGCTTTGGCCAGCGGGTTGTTTTCGAGTGCATCTTCGAGGTCAATGGGCATTTCGACGGGGCGCGGTTCGGGGTCAAATTCGAGGCTCGCGCGGACGGTCATGCCCGCCCGTTTGCCGATGGTTTTCAAAAGCGGTTTGCTCAAATGCAGCAGGTGCTGGCCGCCGCCTTTCGGCGAAAGCGTGCCGCGAACCGGCTCCCCTTCGACCGTCCCGACCACCTGGATATGCGATTTCGAACCCCACAATTCCGCCGCGTTGAATGGCATATCAATCCAATGCCAGCCGGCACCGAGGTCGTAGCGGTCATGTGCGTAAATCGTGGCTTCAAAAGTTGGCATCGGTTGCTTTTTTGTCTGAATCAGGATTTTCAGGATTGAC
>JANORY010001256.1:0-5285 GCA_031415535.1 Burkholderiales bacterium
GAGCACCCGGTATTCGCGCTCGATGGCATGGGCTGACGGCAACAGTTTGGCAACCGGCCCCGGTTTTGAGCGCATGACGTAAGCGCGCTCGCCGCTGACCAGCTTGAAGGTGGGATTCGACTGTCCGCCCTTGAACTGTTCGACCTTCAAATTAGCGCTGAAGTCGGGCAGCCGAGTTCGCAGATAGTCACTCAAAGCGTTGATGTCAAATCGTTGCCGATCGGCGACCGCCATGGTGCCTTCAAACTGGGAGGTGTTTTCGCTCATCGATTTCTTTCGAAGTGACTGCGGTTTTCAAGGTGTAACTTATTGAGGTGTGGCTTTGTTCAGGTGCAGCAAGCTGATTCTGGGCAGCCAAACCAGCATTTGATCACCTTGGCTAACCGGCACATATTTAAATTCAATCCGATCAAACGCCCTTTCGAAATGCTGCTGCTCGTGGCCGATCTCAAGCAGCAATGCGCCCTTCGGATTCAGAAATGCGGGCACCTGGGCAAATATTCTTCGGATCAGATCCATACCGTCCTTGCCGCCAGCCAGTGCAAGCGGCGGCTCGGCCTGGTATTCCAAAGGCAGGGCCTGCATGGACTGCGTATTAACATAGGGCGGATTACACAAAATCAGATCATAACGAGCGGCTGGCAGTGCCTCCAGCAGATTTGATTCAAGCACTTCAATTCGATCCTGTAATCCGTGCAGCGCGATATTTTCTCTGGCCAACATCAGCGCTGCCGACGAAAGATCGCAGGCCAGCAATTGTGCGTGGGGCCAGTGGAGTGCCGCGAGGACGGCCAAACTGCCACCACCCGTGCACAGGTCAAGGACGCGGTTGGGTGGTTTCGCCAACCAGTCGTCGAGGCCGTTATGCAGGGCTTGTGCAATCAGCGAGCGTGGCACCAGCGCACGTTCGTCAGCCTTGAAGCAGACACCGGCTAACCAGGCCTCACCTGTCAAGTAGGCGGCCGGTCTGCGCAGCACGCAGCGCGCGTCAATCAGCTCGGCGATGCACAATCGTTCCGGCCGGCTGAGTTGCGCGTCCAGATACACCTCGATTGAGTCGATTGGCAAATGCAGCGCCCATTGAATCAAATAGCCGGCTTCCAGATAGGCGTTAGCCATGCCGTGACCAAAAAACGCCTGCGCTTGCCCCAAGCGACTGACGCCGTAACGCAACAGGTCGCGGACGGTTCTCAGGCTGTTGGCAGCCTCGGAAGCGCTCGGCAGCAGCGCTGCTACGAACTCAGGTTTTGAGGGCACCAGGTTTGTTGCCGGTTCGTTGTAGTTCGTCGAGGGTAGCCTTGAAAACGATCTCCGAAAAACCGACCAGCAGGTGATCACGGGTCTGCAAGACCGGCCGCTTGATGACGGCGGGCATCTCAATCATCAGTTCAATGGCTGAGGCCTGATCGACAATCCGTTGCCGATCGGTCTCGGCAAGTTTGCGCCAGGTCATGCCACGCCGATTGAGCAGCGCGTCCCAGGGAACGTGGCTAAGCCAATTGGCGAGTAACTCAACCCCAAGGCCGTCACGCCTGAAATCATGAAAACGATACTCGATGTGTTGAGCCTTCAGCCATTGCCGGGACTTGCGTACCTGATCGCAATTCTCGATACCGTAGAGGACGATATCCGGCTTGCCAGGACCCAGGAGCTGCGCACCCATTCTTGACCCCGAAAGGCTCCTAAACGTTGAGCAAAAATTCAGAGAACGACGCACCGCCCGGATCTTTGGGTTTCTCTGGTGTTTGGGTGGCAACCAAGGCCGACTCGTTCGACTCGAGCGGTTTTGGACTGTTGGCATTCTCAAGTGCCCACAGCATATTGGTCGGGGAGTCGGAGTTGGCCAGCGCATCTTCTTTGGAAATCTTCTCGTCCCGAACCATCTGCACCAGAGCATCTTCAAAGGTCTGTGATCCGGGTGCCAGGCTCTTTTCCATGGCCTCCTTGACATCGGAAAGTCGACCTTGTTCGATCAGCTCGGCAATATGTCTCGTGTTCAGTAGAACCTCAACCGCCGGCAGCCGCCCACCAGCCTTGGCACGAATCAGACGCTGCGAAATGATTGCCTTCAAGGTTGTGCTCATATCGCTGAGCAGCACCCGCCGGGTTTCGGGCGGATAAAAATTGATGATGCGGTTCAGCGCGTTGTAGGCATTATTGGCATGCAAGGTCGATAACACCAGGTGACCTGATTGCGCATAGGCCAACGCGGCGGTCATGGTTTCAGGATCGCGAATCTCACCGATCAGAATGATGTCCGGTGCCTGACGCATGGCGTTCTTCAACGCAATTTGCAAAGTCTCGGTATCGGAGCCAATCTGCCGCTGATTGATGATCGAGCGTTGGCTTTTGAACACAAATTCGATCGGATCTTCAATCGTCAGAATGTGACCGGACTTCTGCTCGTTGCGAAAATTAATCAGTGAGGCCAGGGTGGTGGATTTACCTGAACCCGTTGAACCGACCACCAGGACCAGACCGCGCTTCTCCATAATGATTTCGGACACGATCGGCGGCAGTGAAAGACTCTCCAAGGTTGGCACGTCGCCGGGAATGTAGCGAATCACGCAGGCCGGCGACGCCCGCTGGGTAAATACATTGACCCGAAAGCTGCCGATACCCCGCAAGCCGTAGCCGATATTCAATTCCTTGTGATCTTCGTAGAGTTGCCACTGACGCTCGGTGACAATCTCGCGAATCATCGAGGTGACGGTGGCCGAATCAAGCCGTTGCTGGTTGACCGGCAAACTGATGCCATTGATCTTGATGTTGACCGGCGAGCCCGGCGAAAGGAACAGATCCGACGCCTTTTTCTCGGCCATCAGCGTGAGCAGCTTCTCCATGATCATTGCAGTGTCTCCCTGCAAGATCGTCGCATTTGTATAATTTGAAATTGCAGACTAATTTGAATTCTCAATCTCCGCGCAACAACTCGTTTATTGCGGTCTTTGCCCGGGTCTGGGCGTCGACTCGTTTAACAATAACCGCACAATACAGCGAAACAGAACCATCGCCGGTGGGCATCGAGCCTGGCACCACGACCGAGCCGGCGGGTACTCGTCCGTACATTATTTCACCGGTCTGACGGTCATAAATTTTGGTGCTGGCACTCAAGAAGACGCCCATGGATAGCACTGAATTTTCCTCAACAATCACGCCTTCGACGACTTCGGAGCGGGCCCCGATAAAACAATTATCCTCAATGATGGTCGGATTGGCCTGCAAAGGCTCCAACACGCCACCGATGCCAACGCCCCCCGATAGATGTACGCCCTTGCCGATTTGCGCGCAAGAGCCGACCGTCGCCCAGGTGTCAACCATTGTGCCTTCGTCGACGTAGGCACCAATATTGACGTAGGAGGGCATCAGAACAACGTTGCGCCCGATGAAGCAGCCGCGCCGGGCAACCGCCGGCGGAACCACGCGTGCGCCGAGCGCTTCGAAGTCGGCGGCGCTATAGCCGGCGAACTTGGTGGGGACTTTATCGAAGAACCGAAACGGATCGGACGCGCCACTAAAACCCATTGGTACATTATCTTCGAGCCGAAACGACAGCAGCACGGCTTTTTTGATCCATTGGTGGGTAAGCCATTGGCCTTGGAATTTTTCTGCGACGCGCAAACGCCCGGTATTCAGGCCGTCAATGACATCGGCGACTGCTTCGCGAACAGCGGCCGGCGCGTTTTTGGCCGAGAGCTCGGTGCGGGCCTCCCAGGCTTGGTCAATCGTAGTTTGGGCTGAAGACATGGTCAGTTTTTACTCTAGACGGATTTCATTAATTGGGTAGTTTTAGCGATATTCAGCAACAAATTGCTCAATCCTGGCGGCACCCGCCAGGCACAGGGCCAAAGGCTCCACCAAAGCAATACGCACGTAGCCTGCCGCCGGATTGCCAGACTCGGTTTGCCGTGCCAAATAGCTTCCAGGTAAAAGTAATACATTATATTTGCGGTACAGCTCGCTGACGAATCGCTGGTCATCGTTGCCGGGTACTTTAGCCCACAAGTAAAAGCCGGCTTCTGGCCGTGACGTCGTCAGAACCTTGGCAAGACGTGGTGTCAGCGCATCGAATTTTTCCCGATAGGCCTGGCGGTTCGCAATGACATGGGCTTCATCGGACCAGGCGGCAATGGATGCCGCTTGCACGGTCAGGCTCATGGCGCTGCCATGGTAGGTTCGATACAACAGAAACGCCTTGATGATGTTCGCATCGCCCGCCGCGTAGCCAGATCGCATGCCCGGGCAGTTTGATCGCTTGGACAGGCTGCCGAACACGATCAGGTTTCGAAAGTCTTGCAATCCAAGCTGTTCTGCCGCTTGCAGGGCGCCGATCGGCGGTGTCGCCTCATCGGTGTAGATTTCAGAATAACACTCGTCAGAAGCAATAACAAAGTCATAACGACGAGACAGCTCAAACAACTTCGCCCATTCCTGCAGGCCAATGATCGATCCGGTCGGATTGCCTGGCGAGCAGACGAACAACAAGGCGGTTCGGTGCCAAATCGATTCAGGTACGCTGTCCCAATCACATCGAAACGCGTTGGCCGCTAACTGAGGCAAATAAAACGGCTCCGCGCCCGCCAACAGTGCTGCGCCTTCGTAAATTTGATAGAACGGATTCGGGCAGATCATCACCGGCCGCTGTTCCGGTACATGTTGCGCGGTGTTTGGATTCAGAATGGTCTGGGCCAACGCAAACAACGCTTCGCGCGAGCCATTGACCGGCAATACTTGCGAGCTGGGGTCAAGCGAAGCCAGTTGAAACCGCTTTTTTAGCCAATCTGCCAAGGTCTGACGCAATAACGGCGACCCGGCCGTCGGCGGGTAGCTCGATAAGCCGTCAAGCGCCGCAGTCAATGCGTTCCTGACCAATTCAGGCGTCGGATGCTTCGGCTCGCCGATCGACAAATTGACCGCAGACAGACTCGGTTCGGGCGTGATACCGACGAGTAACTGTCCCAATCGTTCGAAGGGGTAGGGCTGAAGGTTCTTTAGACGTGGGTTTAAGTGTGTCACGTAATATGTTGTTTATAAACTGCTTATTTTATGACTACTATCTGTTTATGATCTGTACTTTTATTTACTTGTTATCGCTGAGTGACTACTTGAAAGTGGAATGTCTACGCTTGTTTGCGGTTTCCAGCCACGTTTGCGATGCTCAACGACGACATCGGTGAAAATGCCGCCCCGTACATACCATTGCGCCGATAGTCGCATATATCGCGGCTTGGTTGCCGCCAGCAGATCATCCAGGATCTGATTAGTGACGGCCTCGTGAAACGCCC
>JANORY010001257.1:0-17132 GCA_031415535.1 Burkholderiales bacterium
CAAAGGTCCACTCACCACGCCGGTGGGTGGTGGTTTCCGCTCGCTGAATGTGGCGCTGCGACAAGAGTTGGACCTGTATACCTGTTTGCGACCCGTGCGCTGGTTTGAGGGCGTTCCGTCGCCGGTCAAGAAACCGGGCGACTGTAACATGGTTATCTTCCGTGAGAATGCCGAAGACATCTACGCCGGTATTGAGTACCAGGAAGGTACGCCCCAGGTGAAGAAGCTGATTGACTTCCTGATTAACGAAATGGGCGTCAAGAAAATTCGCTTCCCTGACAGCTCCGGTATCGGCATCAAGCCGGTGTCACGCGAAGGTACCGAGCGCCTGGTGCGCAAGGCCATGCAATACGTGATTAACAACGACAAGCCTTCATTGACGCTGGTGCACAAGGGCAACATCATGAAGTTCACCGAAGGTGGCTTCCGTGACTGGGGTTACGAATTAGCGATGCGCGAGTACGGTGCCAAGCTGATTGATGGCGGCCCGTGGTGCAGTTTCAAGAATCCGAAGACCGGCCGCGACATCATCGTCAAGGATTCCATCGCCGACGCCTTCCTGCAGCAGATTTTATTGCGCCCCAGCGAATACAGCGTGATCGCTACGCTGAACCTGAATGGCGACTACATCTCGGACGCGCTGGCCGCACAGGTCGGCGGCATTGGCATTGCACCGGGGGCCAACCTGTCGGATACGGTCGCGATGTTCGAGGCCACCCACGGTACCGCGCCGAAGTACGCCGGTAAGGATTACGTCAATCCGGGTTCGGAGATTCTGTCGGCCGAAATGATGTTGCGACATATGGGCTGGACCGAAGCGGCCGACAAAATCCTCGACGCCATGGGTAAGTCGATCCTCTCGAAGCGGGTAACTTATGACTTCGCACGACTGCTGCCAGGGGCAACCCAGGTGTCGTGTTCGGGCTTTGGGCAGGTGATGATCGAGCATATGTAGCGTTGCGTTTAATGGGCTCCGGCAGCGTGGGCCGAAACAGGGCTCCAGACACCAGCGCCGGCAGTGGTTCGGGGGGTGAGTGGCAGCCGAATTACAACCTACGGTTATGGTGAGGCTCATCCGGTAGCCGGCAATGACAGTGCCGGTTCGCGCCAATTGAATCGGTAACACGCAGGATGTGTGGTTGAAGCCGGAGTTCTTGATCGTAAAGGAGTTTGCCCGATCTTTCGCCGCGCCGGCTGATCGCTGTTGACGCGTGTCAAGAATGTTTATAGTTATTGAGCAAAATCAAACACTGCGGCCTCAAGCTGGCCTCTAATTGCGACACGATGAGCGAAGTCAGTTTCAAAGATTACTACAAGGTACTCGGCGTCGAGCGTAGCGATGACGAAGAAGTTATCAAGAAAGCCTTTCGGCGACTAGCGCGCAAATATCACCCGGATGTCAGCAAGGTCGCTGACGCGTCGGCACGCATGCAGGAGATCAACGAGGCCTACGAGGTTCTGCGCGACAAGGAAAAGCGCGCGGCCTACGATCAGGTTGGCGAAGCTTGGAAGGGCGGACAGGAATTCAAACCGCCCCCGGGTTGGGACAGTGGTTTCGAATTCAGCGGTCCTCCGGGAAGTTCTCAGAGGGCGAGCGATTCAGCCGAGCACAGCGCCTTTTTCGATGCTTTGTTTGGCGCGGCGCACCGCGCCGAAGGTAATCGGCAGCAAACGCATGGCACGCGGGGTGAACCGGGGATTCGTGGTCAGGATCATCATGCGAAGATTGTTGTGCCCCTGGAAGATGCATTTGCCGGCGCAACACGTGAGATCGCGATGCACAGTCCGACCATCGATGTCGAAGGTCGTGTTGTGATGCGTGAACGGTCACTGAGCGTAAGTGTGCCAAAAGGAATACGAACCGGCCAGCAAATCCGGCTGACCGGGCAAGGATCGCCTGGATTGGGATCGGGCGGGCCCGGCGACTTGTATTTGGAGATTGAATTTGCACCTCATCGCCTGTATCGTCCGGACGGTCGCGATCTGTATCTGACATTGCCGGTCGCGCCCTGGGAGGCGGCGCTCGGGTCGTCAGTGCCAGTTCCGACACCTGAAGGCTCGGTCGAAATGACCATACCTCCGGGTTCACAAACAGGTCGCAAATTGCGCCTTCGCGGGCGCGGAATTCCGGGAATGCAGGAAAACACGCCCGGTGACTTTTACGTGGTACTTGAAGTGGTATTGCCGCCCGCAGCAGACGACAAGTCACGTGCGCTGTACGCTCGCATGGCCGACGAACTCGCTTTTGATCCTCGTGCAACGATGGGAGCCTGAGCAATGACTGAACACACAGTATTGGTCGGTGTGTGTCTGAACGACCACCATGCGCTCGAACTTGACTCATTTGCGCTGGCGTGTGGTGCCGATGTCGAGTTCGTTCGTTCGCTGGTCGACATAGATCTGTTGCAACCACTGACGATTGAAGGCCAGTGGCATTTCAGTGGTGAGGCCTTGACACGAGCACGTCGTATCCGGCGGCTGCAGCGAGACTTTGAAGCAAATCTGGAAACCGTTGCGGTGATCATCGATTTGATGGATGAAATCGAGCGGATGCGTGCGCAGATCAAGCGCGCCGGGATCAGGTAGCGATACTCATGCCCAGCGAAGCTGCTCGTTGTCCACATCATGAATAGAGCCTTCAAACTTTCGCTAACCTTACTACTGTGCTTGGCGGGTATATCTTCAACGATCGCAAGCGAATCGATCTGGTTCAAAGATTCCCGACCCACCGCGCAGGCTCACTACGCCATTGGGCTGCTGGTTGCCGCCGCGAGTCACGGAATGGATCCAGAGGACTACGAGGCAACTAAAATAAAACAGGTCTTTCTTCAAGCACAGCAGGGTTCGAAACCGGAGCCGATCACGATTGCACAACTGGAACAGAAGCTGAACCTGTCCATGCAAAATTATCTGGGCGATCTGCATCGTGGTCACGTCGATCCACGACAGTTTCATTTCAACTTTACGCCGCCTCGGCGCGCCGAGTTCGACTCCGCATCGTACTTGCGTGACGCCGTCCAGAAAGATCGCCTGCAGGAGGCCATCGCCGAGCTTGAACCGCGCGTTCCGCTCTATTCGCAGTTGCGCAATGCCTTGCTTGAATATCGTAAGCTGGTTGATCATCCGGCCTGGCGCGAGCCTCTGCCTCCTTTGCCTGCCCGACCTGGTCGTTCTTCTGCAGCATTAGAAGTAAACCAGGCTTACGCCGGCCTGGCGCTGTTGGCCGAACGACTGGTTGCAGTCGGCGATCTTGCGCCTCTTCAACCCGTCTCGGCATTTTATGAAGGTTCCCTGGTCGAAGCCGTTCAGTCGTTTCAGCGCCGACACGGCCTGCCCGCCCAAGGGGTACTTGGCCCGGCCACCTTGGCGCAACTGCAAGTCAAACCGCGAGCGCGAGTTCGCCAGATCGAACTGACGCTTGAACGATTGCGCTGGACGCCCCTGTTGCAAGCACCGCGGATGATTGTCATCAACGTTCCTGAATTTGTGCTGCGCGCCTACGAAGTGATGAACGACAACATCTCGCTCAAGCTCGAAATGAACGTGATCGTTGGCAAGTCTCTCGACACTCGAACCCCGCTGTTCGACGCCGATATGCGCTACATCGAGTTCAGTCCATACTGGAATGTGCCACCATCGATCGCACGCGCAGAGATCGTACCGAAATTGCGGCGCGATCCGTCCTACCTTGAGCGCGAGGGATTCGAATTTATTTCTACCTCGGGGTCCCAGGTAAGCCGCAAGGTTACTGCCCTCTTGCTTGACGCGGTGCTAGCCGGTACACAACGTATTCGACAACGTCCGGGACCGCACAATGCGCTTGGCGATATAAAATTTGTATTCCCCAATAGCGAACACATCTTCTTGCATCATACGCAGGCAAAGCAGATGTTTAATCGCAACCGGCGCGATTTCAGCCACGGTTGCATCCGGGTGCAAGATCCGGTCGGTTTGGCGAAGTTTGTTCTCGAACCTGTGCCGCAATGGACTGAATCACGAATTCGCGAGGCCATGGGCAAAGGTGAATCGGCGACGTTGCGCCTGGACCATCCGGTGCATGTGCTCATCGCCTATGGAACGACCTTGGTGCGAGACGGCCAGATCTACTTCTTTGACGACATCTACGGTTACGATCCGCCGCTCGACGAAGCTTTACGTCAACGCTCACGCACACGAGTATCGGTCGCTCAATTGAAACAGGACTCCAAATGATGAATCCCGATCGCCTTGCCAGCGCATCGCGTCGGCGCTTTGTGCGTCAGGCAAGCCAATTCGGCGCAGCCGGTATCATCGCTGCCACGGCGCTGCCCGCCTGGAGTGAACCGCCGCAAGCACGCGCGCTAAAACTGGCGCATACTCATACGGGCGAACACATCAGTCTGGTTTATGTTGAGGGGGGAAGGTACGTGCCCGAGGCGCTGGGCGCTCTGAACCAGTTTTTGCGTGATCACTACTCTGGTGTTGTGGGTGCCATCGACCCAAAAGTATTCGACGTCCTGCACCGAGTTCAGCAATTGATTGGAGGCGCGCAGACCTTCGAGATCATCTCGGGTTTTCGTGACGCTGACACCAACGCGCGACTACGCGCGACCCGTGGTGGCGGCGTGGCCCGGCACAGCCTTCATGTCGACGGGCGCGCCATCGATGTTCGCATGCCCGGCATTTCGTTGAACATTCTTCGCGACGCGGCCTTATCAGTGCGTGCCGGCGGGGTCGGGTATTACGCACGCGACAAATTTATCCATCTCGATACCGGGCCGGTGCGCAACTGGGGCATCGCCTGAAGCAGTTCAGCCTACATTTGCCGTTCGCGCTAACAAAGTCCAAGGATGCGTCCGAGTTCGGACAGATATCTTCCTGCCTGAAACGCATCGCTGATCAATTCATCTGACAGCGAGTGCAGCCGCTCGCGCATTCCGTGCAGTCCGCTGTGCAGCGCAGCGTTTGACTGACCGGCCGAGTTCAGAACGGCACGCAACTCGTTCACCTCGTTTAACAGCGCCTCCTTACCTGTCGATTCGCCAGTGGACGCTCTTAGGTCACGCTCAAGCCTATCAAGCAGACGCGTCGCTTCTTCGACGTTGATTTGTGCGAGTTGCGGTGGGTTTGTCATGGCAGTCCTTCCGGACTCGATTCTACGCGCGATCATCAAACCGCATCGTCAGCGATCCGCATCACAACACGGCCTTCGATCTCGCCGCGCGTCATTCGGCCAAAAACGGCGTTGATGTTCTCCAGCCGGTCCTCGCTGAAAGTCGTGTGGATTTTGCCCTCGCCAGCAAATGCCAGTGCCTCTTGCAGATCCTTGCGAGTGCCCACAATTGATCCGCGTATGGTTTTGGCGTTAAGCACCACATCAAAGATTGGCAATGCGAAGTCGCCGGGCGGCAAACCGACCATCGACATGGTGCCGCGCTTGTGCAACATGCCGAGTGCCTGTGAAAACGCACTGCGCGATACGGCAGTTACCAATACGCCGTGAGCACCGCGTAAAGTGTTTTGCAATTCCTTTACTGGGTCCTGTGTCTTGGCGTTGACCAGCATGTCAGCGCCGAGTCGCTTGGCTAATGCAAGCTTGGTATCGTCGATATCAACAGCCACGACGTGAAAACCCATGGCCTTGGCGTACTGAACGGCGAAATGCCCTAGGCCACCCACGCCCGAAATCGCAACCCAATCGCCTGGTTTGCAGTCGAGCACCTTCAATCCCTTGTAGACCGTGACGCCTGCGCACAACACCGGTGCGATCTCGCAGAAGCCAACGTTGGCCGGCAATTGGCCGAGGTAACCGGGATCGGCCAGCACGTACTCGGCGTAGCCACCATTGACCGTGTACCCGGTCATCTGCTGCCCGTCGCATAAGGTCTCCCAGCCAGTGATGCAATGCTCGCAATGTCCACAAGCAGTATGCAACCACGGCACACCGACCCGGTCGCCCTCCTTGATACCCTTGACCCCAGCACCGAGTGCGGCAACAAAACCAACACCCTCATGACCAGGGATAAACGGCAGCGTAGGCCTTACCGGCCAGTCACCGTTGGCGGCGTGCAAATCGGTGTGGCAAACTCCGGAGGCAACCACCTTGACGAGCACCTGTCCGCTGGTCACCTCGGGGATTGGCACTTGTTCAATCTGCAGCGGTTCTCCGAAGGTTCTGACGACGGCGGCCTTCATTGTTCGCATGACACGCTCCAGCAAGAATGATTTCGACGACCAATTTGAACGACTCGGTTCAAACGGAGATCATCTCAGTTTGTGCGTGCGGTGCGTTGATTTTTATCAAGTCTCGACAGGTGTGACACGCGGTAGTTAGAACAGCACGGTCGCGTTCTTCGGGTGTACTGTCCGCCAGTTTTTTGCCGCGCTAACTTCGACCCTGAGCGCTTGCCCATACATGAGGCTGTTCAAGGCTATAAAACAACATCTTCACGTCAAAGGGACCACACAGCAAGCGACCGCTGGATTGGTTTTCAATTGAATTGATTTTTAGCAAACTGCGCCTTGAGTTCGAGCGGAGAATGTACGGTATGGAAGTCAGGTAGCAGCTTTTGAATCCAATCGGTGAATCGATAGACGCAGCACTGACGCGGCGCGATCTCCTGCCCTCGTCCGCTTCGTTGCTGTGGGTATTGTTACTGTTTGTCGCAGCCATTGGGCTGACCCGGTACTACGAGGCTCCAATCGGCGCTGCGCTTGGTGCCTATGGCAAGTCAGGTTTTCTGATTTTTTTCCTGACGACCGCAATGGCGGTGGTAATGCCCTTGTTCAGTAACCTTCCGCTGGTGCCATTTGCTGTATTGCTGTGGGGGCCCTGGCTGACGGCATTAATCCTGATCCTCGGTTGGGTGGCAGGTGCCACGGTGTCGTTTGAGTTCGCCAAGCGCCTTCGAGAACCGATGATCAGGTACTTTCCGTCTGTATCACGTTTTGCTCCGGTTGATCGTCTGATCCACGCGCAGCATCACATCTGGTCACTGGTGTTCTTGCGTATGACCTTTCCGATGGATATTCTTTCCTATGTACTTGGATTGTTCAGCCGCAAGACCAGCGCGTTTGAAAATGCCCTTTCAACAGCAATAGGAGGAGCACCTTTTGCGCTGCTATTCGCATTCTTTCCCTCGCTACCGATCACTTTTCAACTGATGGTGTTCGGCGTATCGGCGGTTTTGTTCGCGGCTTACGTAATTTGGGCCGTGAATCATCACCACTGATTGGCAACTCGTATTCCGGTCAGCCTATCTGCGGAGCGTCATTACTACGGCCGTTCCATCAGGCGTCTAACGATTCGGACTTTCCGGTACGCGTACCAGCAGGACCGCGCAAGGGGCCTCGCGGGCCACCGCTTCTGCATCGCTGCCGAGCAACATGCGACGAACGCCGCGACGGCCGTGAGTGCCTAGAACAATTAGGTCAGCACTATAACGCTTGGCCTCTTCGATAATCGAGTCCGAGGTACGAGTTCCCATCGCTTCAACCGAGCCGACCGTCGCCTCGACACCTTGATCGATGGCAAATTTGTGCGCACGCGCGACCACTTCGGCGCTGCTTTGACGAAGCGCGTCGAACATTGTAGGCATCACAGGCCCGCCTTCGTACCCGAGCATTGCCGGCTGGAATTCCATTACGTTGAAGAATCGCAATTCGGCCCCCATGGATTTCGCCAGACTGGCCGCCTCACGCATGCCCACCGCAGAAGTTGCACTACCGTCTGTTGGACAAAGAATCTTTTTGTACGGGCTCATTGGTGTCACTCCAGACCTTGTTAGCGTTTTAAACCTATTCGATGCAATCCAACAACTCGAATGATCGATATTATGCTGTCGCCTGACCGGGCAAGTCTTGATTTATGTCAAGACAATTGGAAATCATTACCGCTGCGCGACTATGTCAGACCTTGACGGTACTGCCGACGTCTTTTCGGTGCGGGATTCGCTGGCTGGATCGAACTTGTAGTACTGACCGTTGAGGTAGCGCGCGACATCATCGATCTGTTGGCGATTCCAACTCTGACCAATGGTTGCCTGCCAGCGGTCGATCTGGCCTTTTAGCGTTATCCAACCGCTAGCGAGTCGATTCCGTCGCCAATGTACTCGTGTAGTGTGACAACTGATGCGATCTGCTACTGGCGTTGGACGCCTAGATCGACCCACCGTTGCGAAATATCAAGCCTCGGCTTGAAGCGCGCGTGCAGCATTCATTTCCTGGTGTGTCGAAACAAGCAGAAGCGAAATGGATGAAGCGATGCATGGTGTACGCGAGCAGGTTCGCTCTGCATGACTCGATCTGACGAACTCTGGGAAATGGCCTCGGCGGCGGCACTGGCTCACCTGCGATGGTCGCTTCCGGGGCTGCCCGCACCCGAGCCACGGCAACGGCTCGACCGTTTCGATGCCGGGACTGCCTTCAACCGTCAGTTGTTCGACAATCGCAAGCTCTGGCTGGCGCTGGCCGCCGTGCTCGTGTTGCAGGCGATAGTTGTAAATTGGGGCCCGGCCCAGCGCGTCTTCGACACCGTGTCTTTGAACCTGGGCGACTGGCTGCTTGCCACCGGCATTGCGGCGAGCGTGTTGCTGTTGGACGAAGCGCGCAAGCTTGCGGTATGGTGCTGGCACCGTGTCGGCGCAGGAAAAATCGCTCAGCGCGTGGGTTCCGATCGATGAATAGCGGCATCAATTGAAAGCCACGATGAGCTTTGACCCGTTCGCCGACTCAGACAGCAAACTGATTCCTCTCGGAGAGGACTCGTGAAAATCTTGCTGCCGGTAGATGGCTCCGAATGTGCACTCGACGCCGTGCGCTACGCCTTGCATCTCCAGCGCGAAGGCTTGCGCGCGAGCTTTGTGTTGGCCGTGGTACAGGAACCCGCCTATGCCTTCGAGATGATGCTGCCGCCTAACGCCGAAGTGCTGGACCGTATCACGGGCGCGGAAGGCGCCCGCGGCCGGGGCGCGCTGAGTAGCGCCTTGTTCGGCTCAGTGTCGCAGGCAGTCTTACAAGCGTCAATCGTGCCGATCTCGATTGTCAAACACGACAACGGCCAATCCGGCCGCTGAGTGCAAAGTAACCAGGACTATAGACATGCGAATTCTTATGCCTATCGACGGCAGCACCTACAGCAAAGCTGCGCTGGCATTTATCGCTTCGCGCAGCACCTTGATCGAAAGCCAGCCGGACGTCGAACTGATCAACGTCCAGTATCCCGTGCCGGCACGTGCCGCGCGTTATGCCGGCAAAGAACTGGTACGCTCGTATCACGAGTCCGAGGCGAAAAAAGTCATTCGACCCGCCTTGGCCATGTTCAAACGGGCCGGTTTGCTGGCCAGCGCCAAGAGCGTGGTCGGTATCCCGGGTGTTGAGGTCGGTCGAATTGCCGCCGAAGATACTGCAGACTTGATCGTCATGGGTTCGCACGGCCACACCGGTTTCAAGAGTCTCTTGTTCGGTTCTGTGACCCAGGCCGTGATGGCATCTTGCAAGAAGCCGTTGTTGGTGTTACGCAGCGCGGCAGTGCCGAAAAAGGATTCGTTAAAACTCGGCATCGCGCTCGACGGTAGCAAGTACGGGCTTGCAGCAGTTCGCTTTATCGTCAAGCACCGCGCGCTGTTCGGCCCGGCGCCAACGCTGACGCTGATCCACGTGGTGCCAGACCTGTCGAAGCTTCGCGTGCCAGGCGTTTTCGCCGATGCGCTGGTGCCTGGGTTCAAACCGGAGCAGGTCGTAGAAATGCAGCGCGCGGCGTTCGAGCGTGCATTCGCACCAGCGCGAAAACTGTTGAAAGACGCAGCGCTGCAAGTCACCGAAGTCGAGCTCATGGGCAACGACCCGGGCGATGTGATTGCCGCGTATGCAACCAAGCACAAACTCGACGTCCTTGCGATAGGTTCGCATGGCGAAGGTGCTTTTATCGCAACGGTGCTCGGATCGGTCGCCACGCGTGTCGCGGCCAAATGTCGCAACGCGTTGCTCTTCATTCAGAAGAAGTAGTTGAACGGCTGATGTACGCGAGTCAGTACACATGCAAGACCTACAGCCGTTCAGGAACGGGCGGGCGCTGGTGAACCGCACCTGGAGTTGACGAAGCGTGCTCTTGAACATTGCCGCAGACGTCGCCAAACTGAGCCTGTACATCGTTTGTGCGTATGTGCTCCTGGGGTTCGAGCTTCCCCAGTGGGCACACCCTGAGCACCGCAGCAATTTCCACCGCTGCAGCGTTGAGCGTGGCGCGGATTTGGCCCCAAGCCGGGACCTCGGCAATGACGCTTGCTGTCCTGTGGACAGGTTTGGTTGCAGTGCCGCGTCTCGTGCTGGGTGTCCACTGGCCTTCGGATGTGTTGGCGGCCCTGTGCATTGGCGTTTTTATGCCGCTGGTGATCAGTGTGGCCTTTGATTGGCCCGCTTGACCGGTGCACACGAGCGTCAGGGTCGGGTTGGCGAGAAAAGCAGCTTGACGATCTCTGCCATTACCTCGTCGTTATGCCCGACCCAGGTGTGGCCGCCTTTATCGAAGCCGATGAACTTGGCTTCGGCAATCAGGCCAGCGGTGTACTGCGCACTGGCGAAGGTGCCGTAACGGTCGTCACGCGCGCTGATCACCAGCGTCGGTAGGTGGATGGACTCAAGCGCCGCCGGCACCAGGTGCTTACTCGCAGCAGTGTCGCTGCGCAAGCCCTCGGCGCGGCCAGACACCGGTAAAATGTTGTCGAGCATCTCATTGACTCGCCTCCGCTCTTGCGGACTGGCGGCGGTCAGCAGCTCGGGCGGTGTGGCCAGCACGACCTTGATCACCTGGTCGCGGGCGACGTGAAGTGCGGCCCAAAATAGAAAGTCCGATCCGATCAAGCGCATCATCGAGTTCTCGACCCACGGCGGCAGCGCTGGTGCCGAGTCGGCCAGCGTCGGCGGTTTGTAGGTCAGCGGTACCAACAGCACCAGCGCGCTGACCCGATCGGGGTGTCTGATCGCCATCTGCAGGGCAGACAGAGCGCCCGCCGAGCCACCCATGACTGCGGCTTTGCGGATGCCGAGCGCGTCGAGCAGGCACACATGTGCGTCGGCTTGCGCAGCGGCCGACGCATCGGCGGGCATGGGTGTGCGCAGGTAGCCGAAACGGGACATCGCAATCACTCGAACGCCTTGCGCTGCGAGCTTGCCGGCGAACGCCATGCCCTGGTCATGCCCGCCGCCGCTACCGTGCACGGCCAACAGCGGCGCGCCTGTGCCGGCCTCGTGATACTCGATCGGGCCGCAGCGTGTTTTCAGCAGCACGCTACCCAGTGCAGCATGGGCGCGGGCGCGCTGTAGGTCGCTGTTAAACCGCCAACCGATCAAAATCGCCACGCTGATCAGTGCCATGGCCAGTACCAGTGCCAGCGCCAACGAGACTCGACGCGTGGCGCTGCTCATCGCGACTCGATTCGGTCGCCGCGAACCGCAAAGTGACCCGCGAACAGAATTGGCAGTGGGTCGCCGCCGAGCGGCGCATCTACCGGGCCTGGACGCTGCGCGTGGACGTGCAGATGCGGCTCGCCGCTGTTGCCCGAATTGCCAGCCGACCCCAGCCAGTCACCGACTGCGACGGCAGACCCTGCACGCACTTGCACACTGCCGGGCCGCAGATGCCCGAGCAGCACATCGGCGCTGACGTCATGGCCGGTGCAACGCAGCATCACATGGTTGCCCGCCAAGTGCGCGCGGTCCACTTCGGGCACCTGCATGTCGGGCAGGTCGTCCACGGCCAGCAACACCCGGCCAGCGCAGGGCGCCAGCACTCGGACACCGTACATGCGGCCGCCATTGACGACCAGGTAGACGCCAGGCTCCAGTGGCAACGCTAACGTCACCGCACTCAACGGCGGCGCGGTCCGGCTGCGCAGTGCAATTCCGATCCCGTAGGCTGATGCCACGCCCAGCACAACAAAGAGCCCTGTGACCGTCCAGGCGCCCCAGGTTACCGGCAGTGTCGACGCAAAGGGCCGACGCCGATGCACCGCCACGCCAGCCGCCACCAGGAGCGCAACTCCAAATGCGTAAGGTGCCCACCAAGGTGGTAACAGCCAGATGCCGAGCAAGGCCATCGCCCAGAGCGCCGCTGCGCTCGCACTTACCTGAAGGCACATGCCGACCAGCGTGCGCGGCGGCGCGAGCGTCATCCAGCCAATCAAGAAAATCGGCAGCACGAACTGAAATACGAAGAGCGTGGTCATGGACATGGGGCAAAGTTCTCACAACGAATTCGAAGGCCGATACGGAAAGGCCCGCTGTATCTTCATCGGACAGGTGGGTTCGCGAACTCATAGCTCGACGAAATTGTGCTGCCGCGCCAGTACGGCTTCTCGCCTTCGGGCAGCAGCGCGGCCCAAATGCCAATCCTGGGCGTGCAGGCGCTCATCGGAGTGCCTTTGTGGCCCACTCATAGACCAGTGACTTGACGGTGCCGCGAAAGTACGTTCTGCGTTCTTCAGGCCAAATCCAGGCAGCTTCACCGGCCATCGGAATCAGCATGCCATCATGCTGTTGGTAGTCCGACAAGCTGCATTCCCAAGGCCGCATCACCATCTCCTTGCCGACCATGCCGCCACGGGCCTCGGCACGTACTGAGTCGATCAAGCCGGCATCGTTGAATTGGAACAGCAAGCTCAGCCCGACCTGGCCGTCAACGAAACTCGCCGTGGCCGATGTGGCGTCCACTGCCGTCCACTGCACACCCTGGCTGGGCAGCAGTGCGGTTGGGTACCACGGCGTCTCGGCGAAGAAGCGCATGAATTCGCCGCGCGCCATCTCGCCGCCACCGCTCATGTTGGCTACCGTGAACAAACCACCCATTGCCGCTTGCACCAAGCCCGTGCCGGCGATATAGCTGTCGACCACGTGAACCTTGATACCGGGCAGCATTGATATCTGGGCGTCCCAGATGAAGCCTGAGCGGGAACTGGCCGATGCTGTGAGGACACGCTGCTTGGACGTGAACGGCTTCCACTGCTCGGCGGTTGCCGACATATTGATGCTACCGGTCATCTCGATCGTTACGGCGCAGATGATGGGCTGGCCATCTTTCAGCACCGCACGGAAGTAGCGCTGCACCGGTGCCGGTAGCCCTTCGAGTTCACGCGCGTCGTAGTGTGTCGGCGGCTTGCGGACTCCTTCGTGTCGGCGCGCTTCAAGGCCTAGGCGCAACGCCGCCATGCGGACAGCCCACCGTTTCGAGCCCAACGCAGACAGACCAACTGCAGCGACCCCGGCGACCGCCAACACGCTAACAGCCGGACGGATCCACAACATCGACTTCATTCGAGTTCCTTCGTTTTTGGGCAGAGCGGTTTAACCAGGGTGCCGCTGCGCTTATGCGAGCACGGCGTGAACCGGTCGGCGCAGGGACGATGGCAAGGTCGGCCCGCGACCAAAGCGCACGACCAGGTCGGGCCGCTGACCTACGATTCCGAAGGCGGCGGCGAACGGTGTCCGAACAGCGGCCACTTCCAGCGGTTGATTCAGGAATGCGTTGCGAACGCCGAGTGCGCAAGCTTGCAGCGCGAAGCGTTCGTAGCAACGCCCCACCTCCACCCAGTGGGCCTTGTTGGCGGCCTGGCCAACGAACACCGCAATGCCTGAAGAGCTACGAATCTGGCGTGCGTATTTGTCGTTCTCGCTCTTCGGCGTGAAGAACCAGCTAAAGGCCAGATTGCCGATCCAGCTTGGGATGGACGGGCTGCCCGACGACACGCTGTACAGGCCGTCGCCGGTGCGAACCGCCTCGGTACCACTAAAACGGATCCAGGTCTTGAGTTCCTTGACAAACGCTGGGTCTGCCATCTGGGCGGTGTTGCTTTGAACTACAAAGTCGAGCACCTGTTCCATCGTGCTGCGTTCGGTTAGCAACAGAACGCGCACGCCGTCAGCCGTGCCGGCGCGTTCGAGCAGGCGCAACTCTTCATTCGACAGAGGTTTGCCGTCGTAGTCGCCGCGTGTGCATTGCCGCTCAGGAATGGCCTTGAACAGTGGCGAGGTCCGGGCTTGAGTTGCGGCCAATGTCACGCGAACCGCGTCGCTCGCAGCGTCGAAGCGGACCTCGCCCGCGAGGCCATGGGCGAGGGCCGCCTGCACCAGGTTTTCGGCCGCACATCCGAGCGACACAAAGAGATGATGGTCATCCGGATCGACTGCTGGTGTACGCCGAGACAAGTCAGGCAGGATCGTGATTGCCTTGTCTTCGACGGCAAATCTCCAGCACTGGGTGTTGTGGCTGGACGGGGCCAGCGTTGCGTAGCGCACGAGTTCATTGCTCAGCGCTGCGCCTTGGAAGCCGTTCAACGCACCCAGTTGCCATGTTCGCGAAGCGACAGCCTCATATCCGTCGGCGTCAGTTCCCTTTGAGCAAGCTGACAAGATCGCTGAGACGCCGAGAATGAGCGGCGCGTCAGAGACGAACTGCCTGCGAGTGATGAGCGTCACAATGTTCCTCCGATCGCCACGCGACCGAACCGAAGCGCGCGCCTGCGCCTGCGATGATCGCAATGACAAGTTCGCCCCAGAAAGTGACCGACCGTGTACTCGTGAATGTCAAGACAATCGGAACTCATTGCCGCTGCGCGACCATGCCAGACGTTGACGGTAACGTCGGTGACTTTTCGGTGCGAGATTCGCTGGCTGGGTCGAACTTGTAGAACTGACCATTGAGGTAGCTCGCGACATCATCCATCTGTTGGCGGTTCCAACTCTGGCCGATGATGGTCTGCCAGCGGTCAATCTGGCCTTTGAGCGTTATCCAATCGGTAGCGAGTCGCTTCTGCCGCCAATGGACCTCTGTGGTGTGACAACTGATGCAATAGGTGTCGTAGAGCAACTGCCCGTCCTGTTCGCCCGCCCAAATAGGCATTGGCGTTGCTGATATCAAGCACGTGAAAATAATGAAAGCGGTGCGCGCGCTGCTCGGGTGACTCTGAATCTTCATGGATACCTTCCTATGGCTAGGTATCAAAGCGCGATTGAAAAGCAATTGCTCGCCCAATGAGGCCCGTTCAAACGTTGGCCAGCTAAGTTGGCCAGCTAAGTTGTCAAGCTACAGAAAAAGCCTAACGCTGTCTGTGCGTTAACGAACAGACAGCGAGCTGGGACCTATACATGCTAGTAACCTACAGGCGATGATGAATTGAGAAACCGTATTGGTAAATGCCCCAAATGAAAGCACTTGTCTACACCGGCGCTGGACTCAAAGCACCGGAAGACCGATTCCAGTGAGTCCGTTGTATTGGCACGCTGGGTGCAACCATTTATCGAGCAAATATTGCGATGATTGTTACGAGCGATTCAGCGATAGACACCGGCATTGAACAAACCGAGACGTTCCGGGCGAAGGATTGGCAGCACGATGGATGCGTCCGACGAAGCCGAGACACCTTTTCTGACGGCTCTTGTCGCACTAATCCGCCAGCGCCGCTCTGTGCGTGCCTACTTGCCCGAGCGGATTCCAGATCCCGTACTGAACGCCTGCTTTGACCTCGCGATCCTTGCGCCCACATCGCACAATCTCGAATGCTGGCAGATGATTGATATGCGGGACCCAATCCGGCTGGCGGCGTTAAGGCACTTGTGTCTTGATCAGCCGGCGGCGGTAAGCGCACCACATCTGATCGTCGCGGTAGCACGCCCTGATCTGTGGCGGCTTGGCCGCGCGAAGATGCTTGAGCATATCCAACAGGAGAAAGCCGATCCAACACTGCCCATGGCGCTGCGGGAATTCTTGCCGCTTTTCGAGCGCAAATACAGGCTACAAATTCCCCTTCTTTTCGAGGATGGGCCGTTTCACATTCTTGCGCCCATAAAGCGCTTTCTCGTGTGGAGCTGTGCTTGGTTCAAGCCGACCATGCGTGGACCGTTCGGTCGTCACGAGCAGGCCCTTTGGGCGATCAAGACAGCGGCGCTTGCTTGCGAGAACCTCATGCTGGCTTTCAGCGCGCACGGCTTCGATTCCTGCCCAATGGAAGGTTTCGACGAACCACGTGTAAAGCGACTACTCGGTCTGCCGCAGGCAGCAGAGATCGTCATGGTCATCGCTGCCGGTCGGGGCGCTGAGGGCGGCGTAATTCCCCAGATCCGCTTTAGTCGTGAGCACTACATCGCACGCGGCTAAGCTTGCCGCTAACTTTTAGGTACCCAGCATGCCCAAACGAATCCTGATCATTCAAGCTCACCCGGATGCAAGCCATCCACACCTGTGCAATGCACTTGCAGAAAGTTACACAAAAGGCGCAGAAGGTGCAGGGCACGCCGTTCGGCAGGTCATTCTGGCCAAGCTGGATTTCGCGCTGCTGCGCAGTCAGCAAGATTGGGAAGAGGGCAGCGTGCCGGCCGGCCTGAAGCCCGCGCAGGACGACATCGGCTGGGCCGAGCACATCGTCTTCTTTTTTCCGCTCTGGCTGGGTGATATGCCCGCATTGCTCAAAGGCTTTCTGGAACAGGTTGCGCGGCCCGGGTTCGCGATCATCCGCGAAAAAGGCGGTAGCCCGTGGGGAACCAAGGGTTTGAGCGGGCGCTCCGCGCGCGTGGTCGTGACGATGGGCATGCCGGCACTGGTGTACCGCTGGTACTTTCGTGCCCATAGCGTCAAATCGCTCGAGCGCAACATCCTCGGTTTTGTAGGTATTGCACCAGTGCACGAAACATTGATTGGATTGACCGGTAGCATGACGCCCAAGGACGCAGCCAAATGGCTTGGCAAGCTCGAGCGACTTGGGGCTGGGGCAGAGTGAAGAAAGTCACCTTTCTGATCCACCCCGTACACCATTCGTGTATGAGTTTGCGTGGCGCTCGAAACAGTTCAAAGGGCTGCTCGGTGCTTGCCATGGGCTTGAAATTGGCTTTGTCTTCGACACTCTGGGGTCCGGAACCGAGCCAGTCGCTGGCGCCAACCCGCCGCAACTTCTTGCCGATGTGATGCACGCCGCTTGGGTCGGGTTTGCCACCAGGGGCGATCCCGGTTGGCCTCGGTACGAGCTCGCCCGCAGAACAACGATGAGGTTCGATTCGACCTCGAAGGTCGTGTTCGACCCTTTGGCTTGGAAAGGAGCGCTTTGGGACGGGGTGCGCTGAGTTACTCAGATCGCGACCGCTGGCAACGGCGGTATCCGAGGATCTGC
>JANORY010001258.1:0-3183 GCA_031415535.1 Burkholderiales bacterium
GACGTCGGTCACGTTGCCTTCGGTTTTATCCCACCAGACTTTGTTGGCTTGCATGACGATGCGCTGGTCGGGTGCCCATTCCTTGATCAAATAGGAGCCGGTGCCGTTGGTGTTGCGCGAGGCGAAGGTCTCTTCGCGCGCCTTGTAGTCTTGGACGTTTTGCGAGCGATTCTTTTCCGCCCAAGCCTTGCTCATGATTCGAAAATCGACGATGTTGCGCAGCAGAATCGGTACTGGTGCCTCGAGCACGAAGTCGACCGTAAAGTCATCGACCTTCTTGACCTCCTTGATGCCCGCAACGTAAATTTGCATGGTGCCTTGCGGCTGCTTGATTCGGCCGAACGAAAACACGACATCGTCAGCCGTCAGGGGCGAGCCATCGTGGAACACGACGTTCTTGCGCAAGTTAAAGCGCCACTGCGTGGGCGTGGTCTGTTGCCAAGACGTTGCCAACGACGGCTCGATCTTGTAGGTTTTGTCATAACGGGTCAGGCCTTCGTAGGCGTGCATCAGGATCGCATTGGTGGTCGCATGGTTTTGCGAATGCGGATCAAGCGTCAGGATGTCGTTCTGGGCACCCCATTTGAGTGGCGCTGCCGCAAGTTGTCCGCTGAACAGAATGCTTGCCAGCATCAGGCTGGACAGCAGAGTCCGAATCAATTTTTTCAACATGGTGTGATCTCCCGCTATAAAAGATATTCTGAATTTCTAGTTATATTGAGCACTTCTTATTTGAAATTTATCACGATTCCCGCCGTTCATAGATCGAAACCGTGAAAGCGATCCCATTGCTGCCGATTTGCGGCGGGCCGGCGGTTTTGCGCCACTGCTTCAAGTCGATCGGCGGGAAAAATACGTCGCCGTCCGGCGTCAATTCAATCTCGGTCACGATCAATCGGTGCGCCAGCGGCAGCGCTTCGCGGTAGATTTGCGCGCCACCGACCACAAAAATCTGCTTGTCTTCAGGTGCCAAAGCAATTGCCTGCTGCAGCGAGCTGGCCGAGGTGACCCCGTCGGCACGCCAGTCACGATTGCGGCTCACGACGATGGTGTGCCGTTCCGGCAAAGGTTTGCCGATCGATTCGTAGGTTTTTCGACCCATGATGAGTGTATGCCCCAGGGTGGTCGCCTTGAAGTGCTTCAGATCCTCGGAAAGGTGCCAAGGGATGCGGTTTTGGTAGCCGATTACTTGATTGCTGGCCTTGCCAACCACAATGCTGACCCGCGAATTCGGGCGATGATCAGACGGCAACCGGAGCCTTGATATGCGCATGGGACCGATAGCCCTGGATTTCAAAGTCCTCGAAGGTGTAGTCGAACAGCGATTCCGGTTTGCGCCGCAACACTAACTGCGGTGGCTCAAACGGCGTGCGGGCCAACTGTTCGCGGGTCTGCTCCATGTGGTTGTTGTACAGATGACAGTCGCCGCCGGTCCAGATGAAGTCGCCGACTTGCAGACCGCTTTGCTGCGCAATCATGTGGGTTAGCAGTGCATAGGAGGCGATGTTGAACGGCACGCCCAAAAAAATGTCGGCGCTGCGCTGATACAGTTGGCACGATAGTTTGCCCTGGGCGACATAGAACTGAAAAAATGCGTGGCACGGGGCAAGCGCCATTTTTGGCAAGTCGGCGACGTTCCAGGCTGAGACAATCAGTCGACGCGAGTTCGGGTCCTCGCGTAAACGGGTCATCAGCTCGCTGATCTGATCGATATGCTGGCCATCCGGGGTTGGCCAGGAGCGCCACTGGTAACCGTAGACTGGACCGAGATTGCCGTCCTTATCGGCCCATTCGTCCCAGATGCTTACGCCGTTCTCGCGCAGGTATTTGACGTCGGTAGCACCCTGCAGGAACCACAACAATTCATGAATAATCGAGCGCAGATGTACTTTTTTGGTGGTGAGGAGCGGAAAGCCCAGCGCCAGATCAAAGCGCATCTGCCAGCCGAACACCGACCGGGTACCGGTGCCGGTACGATCTTCCTTGGCCACGCCGTGTTCGTAGACGTGGCGCATCAGGTCTAAATATTGCCGCATGAATTTATTGTAGCCGAGCGCGGTACGTCTGGAGGGGGCCGCCCGCTCGATGCAGTCAGCGAGTTATGGCGAGCCCGGCGAAGCTGGCGCTGAGCATCAAGTCGATCAGTTGCTGATCGCTAAACGCGCCGCCCGCCTTCAGGTAATCAAGGGTCGGGTCGCAGGAGCGGGCATAAAGGCTGTAGAGGATAAATTCGTCGGGCAGGTCGGTGCGCAACAGGCCGTCTTTTTTGGCTTGCGAAATGAGTTCGCCGACGCTATCCGAGAACTGCATCAGTTGATCCATGTACTCGGTGTTACTGACCAGCGATGCACTCAAGCTCTGACTGGTCGAGGGCAGGTGGGGCACAGCACCGGCCAGCCGTTCAATCCAGACCCAGCGAAGAATCTCCTGCAATCTTTGCATTGCGTTCAAGGCTGCCGGCAAATTGCGCAAGGCGTCGTGCGTTCGTCTGAGCAACTGAATGAGGACTGCGCCAGCCAATGACTCTTTCGAGTCAAAGTGCTTATAGAGACTGCCTTTGGCAATACCGACCTCGGCGGCAATGTCGTCCATCACCATCAACTCGTAGCCCTTCTGAGAGAGCAGACGATTGGTTGCGTCGAGGATTGCCTGTTCGCGCGCAACAAACTGCTGCTCGCGGAAAGTCGGTTTGCGGCTTGGAAAGGGAATGGCGCCGACCACGCTAAGGACTCTTAAAACCGGGTGGTGGCGGTGGTGCCATTGCACCTGGCGGATTAACCGGCACGCCTGGTGCTTGATTGCTGATCGCGCCCGGATTCGGGATCGTTCCAGGCTGGTTTATCACGCCTGGTGGCGCAACCCCAGACGGGCTGGGCGCATAAATTGGTGCCACTTGGCCGGGCTGCAGCGGTGGCGTGTTTTGCGGCATCACCACGTTGACTGCGGCCGCGCCGAACAGCGGCAGGTTGGCCGCGCTGGCAGCGGCTTGTCGCGATTTACCGACGCCACTGGTCAGCACTGACAAGTTTGCAACCGGCGGTGCCGGTAACTCGCTGCGCGCGCCGCCACGCTCGATGACCACGCTGCGGCTTTTGACGGCCACTAAGGTGACGCCGTCGCTGAGCTTCGAACCAATTGCGTAGAAGCGACCGGGGGCGCCGTCAATTGCGAGGATGGCGCTAC
>JANORY010001259.1:0-6955 GCA_031415535.1 Burkholderiales bacterium
CGGTCGGTTTAGGTGGACTGGGCCAAGTGGCAGTTGGTGCCGAGCGGCGGTTGCTACCAAATCAGTGATTTTAGCGCTCAGATGACAAGACCGCCGATCGATATCCATGATCGATGCGCGTGATCGATGCGCGTGATCGAAACTGGCACTTACCCGGCGAGCCCAAAGCCAGGGCCGAATCGGTTATGCTTTCCACCAACACCAAGGAGACAAGCTAATGCAGATCATCAATGCAGTCACCACCCTCGCGCTTGAGGGTGACATCGCCGTCCTTACCCTTAACTCGCCGCCCGTCAATGCGCTGTCTCAGCCGGTACGCGAAGGCTTGTTGAACGGCATGAAACTAGCCAATGCAAACCCGGCCGTCAAAGCCGTGGTGTTGATCTGCGATGGTCGCACCTTCATTGCCGGTGCGGACATCACCGAATTTGGTAAACCGCCCAAAACGCCGTCCCTGGTTGAAGCACAAAATGAAATCGAGAATGCTGCCAAGCCGGTGATTGCCGCAATTCACGGCACCTCACTGGGCGGCGGGTTCGAAGTGGCGCTCTGCTGCCATTATCGAGTCGCCGTGCCGAGCGCAAAATGCGGCCTGCCGGAAGTGCACTTAGGTTTGTTGCCGGGCGCAGGCGGCACACAACGCTTGCCGCGTATCGTCGGACCCCAGAAGGCACTTGAGATGGTCACCGGCGGCACCCACGTCGCCGCCAAAGCCTGTCTTGAGATGGGCCTGGTTGACGAAATCGTCGAAGAAGGCAAGCTGCGCGAGGGCGCAATTGCGTTTGCGCACAAACTGGTGGCCGAGCAACGGCCTTTGCGAAAGGTACGCGACCTGAACGACAAGGTCGAGGCTGCTCGCGCAACGCCGGAAATTTTCGCCGACTTTCGTAAAGCCAACGCGCGCAAGTTTCGCGGCTTTATGGCACCCGAGTACAACATTCGCTGCATCGAGGCGGCGGTCAACCAGCCCTTCGATGAAGGCATGAAAACCGAACGAAAATTGTTTCTAGAGGTTATGGCTGGTACGCAGTCGGCCGCCCAGCGCCACGTTTTCTTTGCTGAGCGTCAGGTCTGGAAAATTCCTGATGTCCCGGAAGATACCCCGCTCATTCCGATCAAAAAAGTCGGCATGATCGGTGCCGGCACGATGGGCGGCGGTATTGCGATGAACTTTGCGAACGTCGGCATTCCGGTCGTCCTGGTCGAAACCAAAGCTGAGGCGCTTGAGCGCGGCTTGTCGGTGGTGCGCAAGAATTACGAGAACACCGCCAAACGCGGACGACTGAAACTCGAAGACGTCGAGCAGCGGATGTCGCTCCTGACTGGATCGCTGGATCTGAATGCCTTGGCCGATTGCGATCTGATCATTGAAGCCGTGTTCGAGAATATGGCGATCAAGAAAGAGGTGTTTGGCAAGCTCGACAAAATCTGCAAGCCGGGTGCAATCCTCGCCACCAACACTTCGGCGCTCGATGTCAACGAAATTGCCACCGCCGTCTCGCGTCCGGAAGCCGTCGTAGGCATGCACTTCTTTTCGCCCGCCAATGTCATGCGGCTGCTCGAAGTCGTCCGAGGTGAGAAGACTTCCAAGTCGGTGTTACAAACAGCCATGCAGATCGGCAAGAAGATCGGCAAGATCGGCGCGGTCTCGGGCGTCTGCCCTGGCTTCATCGGTAACCGCATCCTTGCCGCGCGTTCGGCGCAGGCGCAAGCTATGGTGCTGGAAGGTGCGATGCCCTGGGAGGTCGATAAAGTGCTGTACGACTTTGGTTTGCCGATGGGTCCATTCGCGATGTCCGATCTGGCCGGCCTCGATATTGGCTGGTCGAAAGAAACCAGCAAGGGTTCGACCTTGCGCGAAGTGCTTTGCGAAATGGATCGGCGCGGCCAGAAAACCAGTGCTGGTTACTACGACTACGACGACCAACGAAACGCCAAGCCCTCGGACGTCACCCGCAAGATCATTGGCGACTTCATGACGGCCAAAGGCGTCGTACCGCGCAAGATTTCGGAAACCGAGATCCTCGAGCGCTGTGTGTATTCAATGATCAACGAAGGCGCGAAGATCCTGGACGAAGGCATCGCCAATCGCGCCTCCGATATCGACATCGTTTGGATCAACGGCTACGGCTTTCCGGTGTATCGCGGCGGACCAATGTTCTATGGCGATACGGTCGGGCTCACTACCGTTGTCGCCAAACTCAAGGAGTATGGATCCTTGATGGGGCCAAGCTTCAAGTTGTCGCCCGCGCTTGAACGGTTGGCGGCTGAAGGCAAAAAATTTGCGGACTTCAAACGACAATAAGTCCAGTCGGGTAGAAGCACTCTATCCGGCCGACTTTCCAGCGTAATGTTCAATCAGGTCCTCACCGGCGGCTTTGCGCCTCCGGCAAAAACCTGACCCCTTTGCGCGCGGTGCCGCCACTGATACCAATCGCCGAGCCGTCGGCCCGCCAGCAGGCCGCACCCTGCATCAGGCCGTTTTCCTGAAATTCAATCGCGCACATGCCTCCGCCGACATTCGGCATTCGCAGCACCTCATGTCCGCGCGACCTGAGTTCGTCGGCCAGAGCGGCAGATGCGGCCGGCTCGAGTTCGAGCGCAAATCCCTGCGTCCAGACCCTTGGCGCTTCGACCGCCTCTTGCAGACTCATACGGTGATCGATCAGATTCAAGGTGGCTTGCAGCGCCGATGGGAAAATTCGCAGACCGCCCGGCAGGCCGAGTGCGAAGCGCGGCTTGCCGTCTTTGAGGATGATGAGCGGTGACATTGAAGAGGTGACTCGTTTGCCCGCTGCCACTGAGTTTGCGAGCCCGGCCTGCGGATTAAAAACGTGCATGTAGTTATTCGGAATCAGGCCGGTGCCCGGAACCAGATAGCGCGCGCCAAACAGTGAATTGATGGTCTGAGTCGCACAAACGATACGGCCCTCATGATCGGCCACCGTCAAATGTGTCGTGTTGGCGCTTTCGTTGGACGCGACCGCCGCAGTCCAGGCCTTCGCCCGCACTGGATCAATCTGCGCACGGCGCTGCCGGGCGTATTCAGTCGACAACAATTTTTCGACCGGTACTCGAACGAAATCAGGGTCGGCGGTAGCGGCCGCACGATCCGCAAACGCGATCTTCAACACCTCGGCCAGCAAATGAACGTTTTGTGCGGAACCAAAACCAGTTCCTGCAATGTCGAAGCCCTCAAGAATATTCAGCATCTGCGCAATATGCAGAGGCCCACTGCACGGCGGCGGCGGACCGGTAATTTCGAAGCCGCGATACATCGAGCGCAAAACTGGCAGATCATGAGTGCGGTAGTCCTGCAGATCGGCGAGGCTCAGGTATCCCTCGTGGTGTCGGATATCGTCGGCGAAGGTTTTGCCGAGTTCGCCACCATACAGCAGCTTCGGCCCGTGGCTGGCAATGGCGCGTAGCGTGTCAGCATAGGCAGCATTGTGCAACCGCGCACCCGCCGCCAAGGGTGCGCCGTTGGGCAGCAACCAGCGTGCAATTTCGGCATCGAGCGCGAGGTCAGCGGCACAATCGGCGATGCAATCGGATAGAAAATTACTGGCGATAAAACCGCGCGACGCATGACGGATGGCCGGCTCGATCACGTCGGCCAGCGAACAACTGCCATAACGCGTCAAGAGTTCGCACCAGGCCAGCAGATTGCCGGGTGTGGTCACGGCGGCTCGACCGACGCTGTTGCGCCGACCGATTGAATCGAGCATGCCTGGCGCAGCATGCGGGTCGGGGGTAAAGGTCGTGGGTCCGGTCGCTTGCGGACATCGTCCCTGCCCTTCCAGTACGATCTGCTGGCCATCCGGCAAGCGCAGATGCGCAAAACCGCCACCCAGAATGCCGACCATCATTGGCTCAACCACCGTCAGCGTAAACAGCGCGGCGACCGCCGCATCGACCGCATTGCCACCGCCGGCCAGAATCTCGGCACCCGCCGCTGACGCCAACGGATGATTGGTCACGACCATTCCTCGTGACGCGGTGGCTGCCTGCTTTTCGGTTTGTATCATCGCTGCTTACCTCAGCCCGACTCGGAACTTGGTCCGGCAGGCAGTCGAAAATCGCTTTCGACCCAGGCCGCAGCACTGGATCGATTTAACCGAAACGTCGGCGCAACCCGTTGCTGCGCGAGTTGCTGATCGCTTTCATCGTGCGCACTGAGCAAGGCATAAGGGTTATCTTCATCGGGAACGATGACCAGCGACACGTTTATGCGCGCCGACTTTGCGCTGACTACTACCGCCTGATGCAAGCTGGCATGCAATTGCTGCTCGCGACGGCGCACAAACTCGGAGGCAGTCTTCACCAGGGTAATGAAAGCCGCGTTGTCGAGCGGCTTAGGGTTACGTTTGTCGCGCCCCATAGTCCAGGGGCCGACTAACGCCGGCTCCGATTCACCCTCGCGGGTCATCGCCACCGCCCAGCCATCGTCATCTTCATTCTTGATGACCAGTGCGCTCCAGCCGTCATCGCGCCAGTGTCTGGGTTCGTGAATGACTACCGGCTCTTCTGACTCCAGGTCTTCATTAGTCAAAGTTTCAGCCTTCGCTTGAGGTTAAGGTGAATGCCGCCGAACGGTCTTGCCCGAGAATCCTGACCATCTGAGGTAGGGCGTCGCGCAGCGCCGTCGACAGGGTATAGGGTGGATTCAGAACAAACATCCCGCTGGCTGGCAATCCGGCGCGCTTGATGTGATCACCATTGATTTCGTCATAACCCAAGTCTGCGGAACGCGCGGGCGGCGAGGCAGATTTTACAGTCAAGGTCACATTCAACCAGCTTTTGCCTGCCTTGCCTGCCAAGGCGTTCAGCTTGCGCGGCAGATCAATGGCTTCGGCGCGGGGAATGATCGGATACCAGATGGCGTAAGTGCCGGTTGCGAATCGCTTCAAGGCATCGGCAAGCATGGCCGCCACTTTGGCATAGTCGCTCTTGATCTCGTAGCTTGGATCGGTCAGAACCAAGGCCCGACGCGACGGCGGCGGAAGAAACTTTCTGACGCCTTCGAAACCATCTTCAGCGAACATCGCGATCTGGCGGCCGGCATTGAGTTCCTCAAAATTAGCCGCCAATAACGTCGAATCGGTCGGGTGCAACTCAAACGCCTTGAGTTTGTCATGCTCACGCAACAGGCGCTGCATCAGCAGCGGCGAGCCTGGATAAACCGACTGCGAAGGCGCTGACTCAAAGCCCGCAATCACTGCCAGATAGTCGCTGAGCAGGGGCGAAAAATGCGCGCTCGGCTGGGCCGCGTGAGGCGCATAAGACAGAATCTTCAAATACCCCTGCGCCGCTTCGCCGCTGGTTTGCGCGAAGGAGTCGTCGAGACGATACAGTCCTGCTCCCGCATGTGTGTCGATCACCATCAAGGCGGTGTCTTTTAGCAACAGATGCCTCAAGATGGCCAGTAGAACTGTATGCTTGAGAACGTCGGCATGATTGCCAGCATGAAAGGCGTGTCGATAACTGAACATGAGCGACCCAGTTTAAACCACTGAGCGCCCATTCCTTCGGCGGTCGTCCCCGAGGCTCCGACTGTCTGCCCCTTGCTGACCGTTCGGCCACGAACCGATAGCCTGAAGAACTCAAAACTCCTGGCGCTTGCGGAATGATCCGCGTGCAGAGTCGCGATTGCGGGGCAACATTGGTGTCGGGTCATTCAAAAACGCTTCTTGGACTACGGCCGAGCGCTCTACTCGCGTTGGGCCTCACCGCATTGCTGTCGCTCAGTTTTGCCGCGCAAGCAGAGGCCGCCAAACGCTCGAGTCGCCAAGCTGCCAAAGCAAAATCGACACAAAAGGCAAAGGCTACTGCGAAGGGCAAACTCAAGCTGAAGGCGAAGCCCGCCAAGGACTCAATCGCAAAATCGTTTTCAAGCGCTGCCGCCGCAAACGTCGCATCGCCAAGCACTGTTTCGGAAAGCACTGCATCCGCAGGCACTGCATCCGCAGGCACTACCTTCTCAAGCACCGCAGGCAGCGATCCGCGCACCGACAACACGGCAAGCGATTCGCTCATTCTGGAAGCTCGAAGAGCCTTCGTGAACCACGATTCGGGCAGCATCGCGCAAGCGGTCAGTTCGGTGGGCAAGAGCCACGTCCTGGCCGAGTATCCACGTTATTGGCAGCTCGTCCTCAGCTTGCGCGCCTCGCCCGCCAGTTCCAGCACTGATGCCGCAGTCGAACGATTTCTGGATAGCTCCACCAATCGCTTGCTGATCGATTTATTGCGTGGCGAATGGATTACCTCGCTGGCTCGACGCGAACGCTGGTCAATGGCTCGCGAACAGGGGCTGCGACTGGTGGCCCGCGACGACCGATCGGTCCAATGTTACGTCTGGCTGGCTGAGCTCATGGAAAGTGACGAGTTGCCGTCCGCTGCGCGCGAACACCTGTTATCGCCTCGCGAGCTCGGCGAGGGTTGTAACCCGCTGCTCAGTGCCGCCAGCGCGCGCAAACAGTTAAGCCGCGAAGACTTGCTGCTTCGCTTGCGCTTGTCAGCCGAAGCCGGGGCTATTGCGACGGGTCGCCGCACCGCCGCCTTACTGTCCCTGGAAAGCACCGATTTCACCCACGCGCTTCGTGCCCCCGGCTATCTGCTCAAAAAAGGCAGCCGTGAGACGGAGTCCGTGGTAATGGCGTTGGCACTGCTGGCGCGTAACGAACCTGATGAGGCGGCAACCCACCTGGGTTCACTCAAACTACCGGTTGAAATCAATCAATTTGCCTGGGCAATAATTGCCGCTCAGGGCGCGCAGAGGTTGCTGCCACAAACCATCGAGTGGACGCGCCGTGGCATGGACGCGCAGGTATCGGACGAGACCCGAGGCTGGATGGCACGTTCGGCCTTGGCGGCTGGCGATTGGAGCTTGCTGCAAAAGCTTATATTGAGCATGAGTGAATCTGGCCAGCAAGATCCGGCGTGGGTCTACTGGCTG
>JANORY010001260.1:0-16279 GCA_031415535.1 Burkholderiales bacterium
GGCTTCAGAAGTGTCGCGACCGTCTTTGTCCTTCAGATAGGGCGGGCCGTAGGCACGTGAATCGTCGCCCTTGACAGGCCGTTCGACCTTGATAACTTCGGCACCGAGATCGGCCAGATTCTGCCCCGCCCAGGGGCCGGCCAGTACGCGGCTCAAATCGAGTACCTTGATATGTGAAAGTGGTCCGGCCATGGTGATCCATCAGTGGAGTTCGTTTTGGGAGACTCGAACTGTACCAGTCTCTCAAAAGCGCATGCGATACTTTAGGTTTAAACTAATTAATCAAGTCGCAGCGCAGAGCCTCCTATGTACGATCTGATCATCCGCAACGGCACTTTGATCGACGGCAGCAATACACCGCGCCGCGCCGCCGACATCGCCGTTCAAGGCGGTCGCGTGGTCGAGATTGGACGGATCAGCGGCTCGGCGCGTGAGGACGTCAACGCGCGCGGTCGGATCGTGGCACCGGGGTTTATCGATGCGCACACCCATGATGATCTGGCCGTGCTGGTCGAGCCGGACATGACGCCGAAGATCTCGCAGGGCGTGACTACCTGCGTGTGCGGTAACTGTGGCGTGAGTGCCGCGCCAATGCCCGATGGGCGTTTGCCCGAGCCCTTGAATCTGGTGTCACTGGCCCGCTTGGGGCGATTCCATAAAACCGCCGACTACCTGGACGCCTTGCGCGCGCAAGCCTGTGCGGTCAATACGGTACCGCTGCTCGGTCACTCGGCCTTGCGGGCGTCGGTGATGGATGACGTTTTCAGGGCCGCGAACGGCAGCGAAATCAAGGCCATGCGCGAACTCGCCGAACAAGCGCTGCGTGAAGGCTTTCACGGCATTTCAACCGGCACGTTTTATGCGTCGGCTGCTCATGCCGATAGCGCTGAAATTCTGGCGGTCTGTGAGCCACTCCGAACACTTGGTGGCGTGTTTACCACGCACATGCGCGATGAGGCGGATCAGGTGATCGATTCAATCAACGAGACTGCTGCGATTGGCCGCGCACTCGGTGTTCGAGCCATTATTTCGCACCATAAAGTGGCGGGTACCCGCAACCATGGCCGCTCGCCGGAAACACTGGCATTGATCGACAGTTTGCGCCAACAGCAATCCATCGGCCTGGATTGTTATCCGTATTCGGCGTCGTCCACAGTGCTGCGCGCCGATCGAGTGCTGATCGCCGAGCGAACGCTGATTACCCACTCGAAGCCCTGTCCACAATACGCCGGCCGCGAAGTCGGTGAATTAGCGTGCGAATTGGGCCAATCGATCGAAGCGCTCTGCGAAATGCTGCAACCGGCCGGAGCGGTCTATTTCATGATGCACGAAGACGACGTCGAACGAATCCTGCGGTACCCGGATACGATGATTGGCTCAGATGGCATTCCGCTGCAAGAAAAACCGCATCCGCGTCTCTGGGGTACTTTTCCGCGCGTGCTGGGACACTATGCGCGCGATCGCAAGTTGTTTTCGCTTGAGACGGCGGTCTACAAAATGACCGGATTAGTTGCGCGCGAGTTCAATCTCCTGGGTCGTGGCGTTCTGGTGCCCGGCAACGCTGCTGACATCACGATCTTTAATGCCGACACCGTAATTGATCGGGCAAGCTTCGAGACTCCGACCTTGCCTTCCGAAGGTATTGATTGCGTCATCGTGAACGGTGTGATTGCCTGGCAAGATGGCAAACACCGCGCCCGTCCCGGCCAACTCTTAACCAGGAATTACTGATGTTCAGTTTTGAAAAATCAACCAGGAGAGAGCTAATGACACAGAACAGAGCACACCGCAAAGCGCACCCCACAGCACACCACGCGACACAGCGTGACAACCAACTCGAGTCACCGCTCAAACAATCGCCAGCACGCCGGCAACTCTTCGCCGGCGCTGCGGGTCTGCTCACGGCTTTTTTGATTAATTCACCTGTGGCAGCGCAAGAGGTGACCTTAAAAGCCGTCAATGCGTTTCAGGAGGGGACCTACTACGCGCGCAACTTCGAGCGCTTCGTCAAGAAAGTAAACGACGAAGGCAAGGGCATTGTTCAAATTAATTATTTGGGTGGGCCGAAGGCGATTCCGACCATGGAGCAGGGCGCAGCATTGCGCAATGCCGTGGTCGATCTGTCGAACACCACCACGTCGTTTCTGGGCGGCGTGGCACCGGAGAGCCTGGCTCTGAACTATGCGACGATTCCCTGGGCCGAGTTGCGCAAGAACGGCGCGGTTGAGTATTTGAACAAGGCGATGGGTGAGAAGGGCTTGTACTACTACGCGCGCACCGGCGATGGCGTGCCTTATCACATCTATCTGAACAAGAAGATCGAGAAGGCCGATTTATCAGGGTTGAAAATCCGCATCGCGCCGATTTATCGGGAGTTCTTTACCAAGCTTGGTGCGACAGTGGTACAGATTCCGCCTGGTGAGGTGTTCACTGCACTTGATCGCGGCGTGGTCGATGGCTACGGCTGGCCACTGCTCGGCATATTCGATCTGGGTTGGCATGAGAAAACCAAGTTTCGATTGGAGCCAGGCTTCTATAACATCGAACTGGGCGTCGTCTTCAGCGCCAAATCCTGGAACGCGTTAGGTGCCGCGCAACGCGACTTTCTGAACAAACAGGTCGCCTGGCTTGAGGGCCTGAATGTTGATATGGCCGGCAAGGATGCTGCGATAGATATCAAACGTCAGGCCGATGCCGGCATTCAGGTCATTCAGTTATCTGACGCGGAATCCAAGCGAATGCTCGATCTCGCGCATGAATCCGGCTGGGCGCAAGTGGCTGCCGGTAGTCCGCAACATGCGGCCAAGCTGCGTGAGCTGATGACCCGTACGCGTTGATTCTCTCGTGATGCGTTGGCACGCCGCTTTGATGCGCGGCTGCGGATGGGTCGCCGCGGCCACGGTCGGACTCATCACGCTCCTGGTTTGCGCCGATGTCATTGGTCGCAATTTGCGCCTGGGTAATGTGCCGTGGATCCTCGAAGTCACCGAGTACGCGCTGCCGATCGCCACCCTGGCGGCAGCGCCCTGGCTGATGTGGCGCAACGCCCATGTGCGGCTCGATCTGCTCGGTATGGTTTTGAGCAAGGCAGGCCAACGCCGCGCCGACCGGATTTCGGCGGCAGTGGGCCTCATCGTTTGTGCGGTCTTTGTCTGGTACGGCATTGCAACCCTGCTCGATAGCCGGCGGGCCGGCAGCATTGTCATCAAGGCGCTGATTTTTCCGGAATGGTGGTTGTTCATTCCGGTGCCGATCGGTTTTGGGTTGATGGGTCTTGAGTGCGCACGCCGATTGGTGTGGCCCACTGGGCTTGCCGAAGCGCAGGATCTGGCGCGATGATCTGGTGGCAAAGTCTGCTGCTGCTGTTTGGCCTGCTGACGATCTTGCTACTGGTGGGTCTGCCGGCCGGCTTTGCGTTTCTGGCGATCAATCTGGTCGGCGCGCTGGTCTATCTTGGCGGCGAAGCAGGGCTGATGCAAGTGGTGCGCAACAGCGTCGCCTCGGTGACCAATTTTTCGCTGACACCGATTCCGTTTTTTGTTCTGATGGGTGAAGTGCTGTTCCACACCGGTCTGGCGATGAAAGCGATCGACAGTTTTGATCGCGCCATCCAGAAAGTCCCGGGCCGCCTCGCAGTGGTGGCGATTGTTGCCGGCACCGTGTTCTCGGCGATCTCGGGATCGACCATTGCCACCACCGCGCTGCTCGGCGGCCTGTTGCTGCCGCAGATGCTCAAGCGCGGTTATCACCCGCGCATGGCGATGGGCCCGATCATGGCGATTGGCGGCGTCGACATGCTGGTGCCGCCGTCGGCACTCACCGTGCTACTGGGCAGCCTGGCGGGCATCTCGATTTCGGGTTTGCTGATCGCCGGCGTGGTGCCTGGCTTCATCATGGCGCTGATGTTTCTGGTCTACATTATTTTTTCGGCCTGGCGCAATCCGGCTTTGGCACCGGTTTATGAGCGCGAGGAATTACACGGCTGGGCACGCTGGGCGCCGCTGGCGATCAACGTCACACCGCTGGTACTGATCTTCATCCTGGTGATCGTTGCGATGACCGCCGGTTGGGCAACCCCGACCGAGTCAGCGGCCATCGGCGCGCTCGCGACCGTCATCGTGTGTATTGCCTACCGCAGTCTGAGCTGGCAGGCGCTCGGCCAGGCTTTGTCGGGCACAGCCGCTATTTCAGGTGTGATTTTGTTCATCATCATCGGTGCAACCACCTTCTCGCAGATCCTGGCGTTCTCGGGTGCGACCAACGGCTTGGTGGGCCTCGTCAAGGACACCGGCATGTCGGCTCCGATGGTGATGGCCGCGATGATCCTGATCTTGCTGGTGCTGGGCTGCTTCGTCGATCAGGTCAGCATGATGCTGATCACCTTGCCGTTTTTTATGCCGATGGTTCAGCACTTCGGCTGGGACCCGCTCTGGTACGGCGTCATCTACCTGATCTGCATGCAACTGGGATTGCTGACCCCGCCGTTCGGCATGCTACTCTTTACGATGCGCAGTGTGGCACCGCCCGAAATTCCAACCTCCGAGATTTTTGCGTCGATTCTGCCCTATGTGCTAATGGGCATTTTGATGATTGTTCTGGTGCTGTTGATTCCGGGCTTGGCGACGGGGCTGCCGACACTGCTGCTCGGGAAATAGAGGACATCATGGGCCGTTACCACGACAATCCACAAGCCATCGCCGCGCTGGTGCGCGAGACCGAATTGCATCGCGACGTCTATACCGACGCCGAGGTGTTTTCGCTCGAGATGGAGCAACTGTTTTCGAACACCTGGGTTTATGTCGGGCATGCGAGCCAGGTGCCGAAGGCCGGCGACTATTACACAACAACCATTGGCGACCAGCCGGTCGTTATGGTTCGACATACCGACGACAGCATTCACGTTTTGCATAATCGCTGCGCCCATAAAGGGGTTCAAGTTGCACCGGAGGGCAGTGGCAATACCGGCAAATTTTTTCGATGCCCGTACCACGCCTGGTCCTACAAGACCGACGGCAGCCTGCTTGCGATTCCACTGAAGAAGGGCTACGACGACGGTACGCCGCACGGCCGCTTGCATGGCAGCGAAGCCGAGACCGGTATGGCCGCCGTCGGCGCGTTGAAGGTATACCGCGACTTCGTGTTCTGCCGGCTGAATCCGCACGGCATCAGCTTCAAAGAGTACTTCGGCGAATCCTTGTCGACCATCGACAATATGGTCGATCGCTCACCAGTCGGCAAGCTGGAAGTTGCCGGTGGTGTGCTGCGTTACATGCATCGCTGCAACTGGAAGATGCTGGTCGACAATCAGACCGATGCCTGCCACCCGATGGTTGCGCACGAATCGTCCGCTGGCACGGCCGTCAAGGTCTGGAAGGCCGCGCCCGAGGGTACGCCGAAACCGATGGCGGTCGAGTTGTTCGCGCCGTTCGTGGGTCCGTATGAGTTTTTCGAGAACATGGGTATTCGGGTCTGGGTCAATGGTCATGGCCATACCGGTGTTACTGATTCCATTCATGCGGCCTATTCACCGGTGCCCGGTTATTGGGAGCAGATGCAGGCCGCCTACGGCGAGCAGCGCGCCAAAGCCATCCTCGGTGAGATTCGTCACAACACGGTTTATTTTCCGAACATCATGGTCAAGGGTCCGATCCAGACCTTGCGGGTGTTCAAGCCGCTGGCTGCCGATCGTACCTTGGTCGAGTCGTTTACGTTTCGCCTGGTTGGCGCGCCCGATCTATTGTTCGAGCGCACGCGGATGTACAACCGGCTCATCAATGCGCCGACTTCTGTGGTCGGACATGATGATCTCGAGGTCTATGAGCGGGCACAGAACGCGTTGCGCTCGCGTGCTCGCGAATGGGTCAATCTGGCGCGGCTCTATGACGACGGCGAAGCCGCCCAGGCCAATACGGTTACCAACGGCACCAGCGAGTCACAGATGCGGGCGCAGATGCGGGCCTGGGTTCGCTTCATGACGCCTTTGGCCGACAGCGAGCGCGGTGTGCGATGAATTCGCCGTCCAATCAGCAATTGATCGACTTTGTAATTGCCGAAGCCCGCTTGCTCGATGAGCTTCGTTTCAATGACTGGCTGGGATTGTTCAGCGAGGATGGTTATTACTGGATGCCGCTGTCGCATGATCAAACAGACCCGATCCTGCAGGGCTCTTTGATGTACGAAGACCTGATCCTGCTCAAGGTCCGAGTCGAACGACTGCGCGGCGCGCGGACTTTCTCGCAGCAGCCGCGCAGCCGTTGTCATCACTTGCTGCAACAACCGAGCATTGAGTCGCGCGACGAAGCCCAGAGTTTATTTACGACGCGTACCGCGTTTCACTATCTCGAGACGCGGCTTGACGAACAGACGCTGTATGCCGGCTGGGCGACCCACACGCTGACCCAGGGTGCGCAAGGCCTGCGAATTCGTTGCAAACGGGTGGACCTAGTCAACTGCGACGCGGCGTTTGGCAGCATTCAATTGTTCATGTAGATCATGTCGAATCGTTCACCACACGACTCAAGCAGCGATGTCAGCCAAATCCAGGCCGACACCGACCGCAGCCAGACGGTTGCATCATTGTTCAACGAGACTGCCCTGGTGTTCGGCGATCATCCGTTTATCTGTGTGTTGCCGGAGACGGCCGCGATATACGGCATTCCTTCTGGCGAGGAAAGTTATACGGTGATGCAAGGACGCATAATGCTGCTGCGTGCTCAGTATGCGGCAGCGGGTTATGGTCACGGTCACCGAGTCGGGCTACTGCTTGAGAATCGGCCGGCCTTTTTCCTGCACTGGTTTGCGCTAAACGGCCTGGGCGTGTCGGTCGTGCCGATCAACGCCGAGCTGCGTGCGGCCGAGCTTGAATACCTGATTGGTCATTCGGAAATTGTGTTGGCAGTGGCATTGACTCAGCGTCAAGAGGCCTTGCGCGAAGCAGCACGGGCCGCCGGCCGTCCACTCGCGTTGATGGCCGATGGCGATGTGCCGCCGGCCGCGCCGTTCGTCGCGCCGCAAGCCGGTCAGCAGCCAGACGAACGCAGCGAATGCGCGCTGATGTACACGTCGGGTACGACCGGTCGCCCAAAAGGCTGCGTCTTGCCGAATCGTTATTACCTGTACGCGGCGCGCTGGTATGCAGCACTGGGCGGCCTGGCAAAATTGAATCTCGGTCAGGAACGGATGCTGACACCGCTACCGCTGGTGCATATGAATGCGATGGCGTTCTCAGCGATCGCTATGGTACTCACC
Organism: Burkholderiales bacterium; assembly: GCA_031415535.1. Taxonomy (GTDB): domain Bacteria; phylum Pseudomonadota; class Gammaproteobacteria; order Burkholderiales; family Burkholderiaceae_E; genus JANLTP01. The sequence continues at coordinate 7,249 of JANORY010001260.1, forward strand.
GGTGGTTGTCTGATCGTCGTCGATCGCTTTCACCCGGCGAGCTGGTGGAACAGTGTTCGTGATGCGCGGGCGACCGTTGTGCATTACCTGGGCGTGATGCCGGCCATGCTGATGAAGGCACCACTGCAACCCGGCGACCGACAGCACACCGTTCGATTCGGTTTCGGGGCCGGGGTCGACAAGACACTGCAAGCGCCGTTCGAGCAGCGCTTCGGATTTCCATTGCTGGAAGGCTGGGCGATGACCGAAACCGGTGCTGGTGCGGTAGTCATCGAGAACACCGAACCGCGATCGATTGGCACCAGTTGCTTCGGACGCGAGCAAGCGGAGGTGCGGGTTCGGATCGTCGACGACACCGGCGGCGAGGCCGGCTGCGACGAGCCGGGTGAGCTGTGGGTGCGACATGCCGGTGACGATCCACGCTACGGCTTTTTCGAGCGTTACTTGAAAGATTCGGCTGCGACCGATGAGGCTTGGGCGCAGGGCTGGTTCCACACCGGCGATATCGTTAGCCGCGACGCGCAAGGCCGGCTGCACTTCATTGACCGTCGCAAGAATGTGATTCGCCGCAGCGGCGAAAACATCTCGGCCGTTGAAGTTGAAAGTGTGCTGAATCAGTTCGCCGAGATCAAGGTTTGCGCGGTTGCCGCCACACCTGACGAGGTGCGCGGCGATGAAGTGCTCGCTTGCGTGGTGACAAATGAGTCGATCACCCCGGATGCGCGTGTCGCGTTGGCCGCGCGGCTGGTCGCGCACGCGTTGACTCGCCTTGCGTATTACAAGGCACCGGGTTATGTGGCGTTTGTTGACGAGTTGCCGTTGACCGCGTCGCAGAAGATCCAGCGCGGCGAATTGAAGTCCATGGCGCTGGCGTTGCCGGGTCAGGCGAATTGCATCGATACCCGGCTGCTTAAGAAACGGCAGACGTCGTGACCCGCAAGGGCTATGAAGGCGTGGCAGTCGCGGTGCCGGTTACGGTGCCTTATGTGCGCTACTCGACCCACAGCGCACATTGGTTTCTCGGCCAGGCCTTGCATAAGCTGGTGACGGACAGTGGCCTGAAGAAAGACCAGATCGACGGCCTGACGGTCAGCAGTTTTTCACTGACGCCCGACACCGCCGTCGGTGTGACTCAGCATCTCGGTCTTTCGCCGCGTTGGCTGGACCATATTCCCACCGGTGGTGCGTCCGGCGTCATGGCGCTGCGCCGTGCTGCGCGCGCCGTACAAGCGGGCGATGCGAACATCGTCGCCTGTGTTGCAGCGGACACCAATCAGGTTGACTCGTTTCGCTTGATGCTCGGCAGCTTTTCGAACTTTGCGCGCGACGCCACTTATCCCTATGGCTCGGGCGGCCCGAATGCCATTTTCGCGTTCATTACCGCCCATTACATGCGCCGGTTCGGCGCAACCCGGGGCGATTTTGGCCGCATTGCAGTTGATCAGCGCCGCAACGCGCTGGCTTATGGATCACGCATGTTCAAGAAGCCCCTGGAGATCGATGAATATCTGGCGGCGCGAGCGATTGCCGATCCGATTCATCTGTTTGACTGTGTCATGCCGTGCGCTGGTGCCGAGGCCTTTCTGGTCATGAGCGAAGCGCGCGCTCGCGACCTCGGATTGCCATTCGCCAATGTGCGGGGTGCCATCGAGCGGCACAATGCGTTCAGCGACGACCCGGTTATGGAGCGCGGCGGCTGGCTGGTCGATCGTGATGAGCTTTATGCGATGGCCGACGCGCAACCGGCCGACATCGACTTTGTGCAGACCTACGACGATTACCCGGTCATTGTCATGATGCAGTTCGAAGATCTCGGCTTTTGTGGCAAAGGTGAAGGCCCGGCCTTCGTGCGATCACATCGCACGACCTTCGATGGCGAGTTTCCGAACAATACTTCGGGCGGGCAGCTCTCTAGCGGCCAGGCAGGTGCGGCCGGTGGCTTCATCGGCATGACTGAAGCGGTCCGGCAACTGACCGATCAAGCTAACGGCCACGCGGTCGACGGTGCGCAGTTAGGATTAGTCAGCGGCTTTGGTATGGTCACCTATGACCGTTGCCTATGCACCGGCGCGGTCATTCTGGGGCGCGGGTCATGACTGGGCGCGGAACATGAATCAGAGGCCGATGCGATGACTATGCCGCTCATGAAGCCGAAGCGCAAAAATCCGATTATGCGCACCCGGCAAATGAACTTGCCGCCCTGGGGTCGAAGTCGGGTCGCGCTGGGCATCACGGCAGCGGCCGCTGAAGGCCGGTTCGAGTTGCAAGTCTGCGCCGATTGCAGTGCGGTCCAGTATCCGCCGCGCGAGGCCTGCCATGTATGTCTGTCGTCGCGCCTCATCTGGCGTGAGCAGAGCGGCGCCGGAAGCCTGTTGGCGACAACCACCTTGCATCACAGTAACGACTTGTTCTTTCGCGAACGCTTGCCGTGGCGTCTCGGCCTCGTGCAACTCGATGTTGGGCCGACGCTGATGGTGCACTTGCACGGTGACCTTGCCGATATGAACGACCCTATGACTAACCAAATGAATGCTGCGTCGCCGCGCGTACAGATCGGTGCCCGCCTGGATCGGGCCGGTCAGGCAGTGCTGATCGGATTTCCAGTTGCCGAATGGTTGTCGAGCGATAACCCGTCATCGAGCGATAACCCGTCTATGAGGAATGCCCCTGTGAGCAATACCGTGAGCAATGAGATGGCCGATGACCCGATGTTGCGCGAAATGACCAGTGACCCGAAGTTTCGCAAGGTGTTGGTCACCGATGGCAAAACCGCAGTGGGTCAGGCGACCGTGCGGGCCTTGATCAAGGCCGGTGCCGATCTGATCTGGGTCGGCCATGCCGAGTCCTGGAAAAAAATGCCAGGCACAGATGACATCGCCGATCTGCCGCAGGTCACGATGGTGCCACTCGATCTCACCAACGGTCGTTCGGTAACCGAGCTGGCCGGCGAGATTGGCGGCAAGGTGGACATCGTCATCAACAACGCCGAGCTGCACCGCACGTTCGGGATCAGTACACGGCGCGGCACCGACGTTGCCAAGTCAGAGATGGACATCAATTATTTCGGGCTGCTGCGGCTGGCGCAGGAGTTCGGTCCGGCACTTAAAGGGCGATCGGCCGACGGTGCCACCAGTGCCTGCGCCTGGGTGAATCTGCTGTCGATCTATGCGCTCTCGAACTTCCCGCCGCACGGCACTTTTTCGGCCTCGAAAGCGGCCGCCTATTCATTGGCGCAATGCCTGCGCGCGGAACTGCGCAGCGCCGGTATTCGGGTGATCAACCTGTTCCCGGGGCCGATCGATGACGAATGGAATCAGAACATGCCACCGCCAAAAGTAACGTCTGACGCGCTGGCCAATGCGATTATCAAGGCACTGCGCGACGGGGTTGAGGATGTCTATCCCGGTGATGTCGCACAAGAGTGGCTGGAGCGCTGGCGCGAGAATCCGAAAGTGCTTGAGCGCGAACTCGCGGCGGGCGTTTAAGCATGGCTAAGACTGCGACCACTGCGAACAAGGCGACTACTGGTGTATCTGGTAATGCTTCATCCGAACTCTTGTCCGCAGTCGCCGCAGCACTGGCCCGCGGCGCAATTCGGGTGATTGATTTGACGCAGACCCTAACGCCGGAGTTTCCGCAGATTGCGCTGCCGCCCGAGATGGGCCAGTGCCTGCCGTTCCGGATTGAAGAAGTATCGCGCTACGATGACCGTGGGCCGGGTTGGTACTGGAACAACTTCTCGTGCGGCGAGCACACCGGTACCCACTTCGACGCGCCAATCCACTGGATCTCGGGCCGACATTTGCCGAACAATGCTGTCGATACCATTCCGGTGCAGCACTTTGTAGCACCGGCCTGTGTGATCAACTGTGTTGAAAAGGTCAAGGCTGATCCGGACTATTTGCTGACGGTGGCCGATATCGAGCAATTCGAATCGGTCCACGGCACAATCGCCGCCGGCAGTTGGTTGCTGATGCATACCGACTGGTCGCGCCGCGGCGATCCCGTGGCCTACCAAAACTTCGATGAGACCGGTCAGCACACACCGGGCCCCAGCACCGAAGCGGTTCGATTTCTGGTTGAGCAGCGCAACGTGCTGGGCTTTGGTTCGGAGGCCATTGGCACCGATGCCGGGCAGGGCTACCATTTGCGGCCACCGTACCCGTGTCATTACTACATGCATGGGGCAGGGCGATACGGCCTGCAATGTTTGACCAACCTCGATCAGTTACCGCCGACCGGTGCATTGCTGATTTGCCCGCCGCTGAAGATTCAACAGGGCAGTGGCAGCCCGTTGCGGGTGTTGGCGCTGGTCGGGGCCTGATGTTTTACGCGGCGCGTGCGATACTGACAGCGGTGTCTTCAGCCTCTGCCGATCGACGGTGTGTCCATGCGTTCTCTGCAGTGCCCGAATTGCGAATACCGCAATACCGTTGGAGCAAAATTCTGCAACGATTGTGGTGCCCAGTTGCGGCTCAAGCCGTGCCCGAACTGCGGCCATCAACCCGCCTCGGCTAGTGAAACCTGTAGCGGTTGCGGCAATCGCCGCAACGAAGAAACACTGCTCGAAGTCGAACCTGCGCAAGACCTGCCGGTACTTGAGGATCAATTGCTGGAGGAATCGTATTTTGATGTGCCCTTGCTCAGCGAGACCTGGAACGAAGCTACGGCGCCGCTGGAGCCTGAGCGCAAATTTCCAGCAGTGACGACGGCGATTGCCACGATAGTCCCGACGCCGCTAACTGTTCAATTTGATTCGCCAGTCCCCATCAAGCCATCCCGCCCTGGGCGAATGAGCGTAATGCTTGGGTTGGCCACCGTTGTGGTCCTGTCCGCCGTGGTCGGTGTCTTGTTCGGACGGAGCGACAAGACGGTCGAACCAAGCACGCCTGCGGTGAGTCAGTTGCCCGCGCAGACTTCGCCAGCAATCACTGCGCCGTCGCCGCTTCCGCCGTCGTCATCGCCATTGCCAACGCCATCGCTATCGCCGCCAGCGGTAACACCACAACCGGCGCTGATTCCATCGATAACGTCGGCAACAATTAGCCCGACTGTCAACCCGACTGTCAACCCAAGCGCGTCGCCCCAAACCAAAACTGAATGTTCGGCCGCACTGGCAGCGTTAAGCCTGTGTTCTGAACCTTCGACCCAGCCGGAACCCAAACCATGAATATTCGATTCGCCGCCGTGTTGCTTGCATTTTTGCTGACTACCGTTGCCGGCGTCGGTAGCCGCACTGCGAACGCGGCCAACGCTGACTACAAAATTGTCACCGGCTCCGAGCGCGGTACCTACATTCAGATCGGCCGCGATCTGGCCAAGTTTGTGGGGCCGGCGGCTGAAATTAATCTGGAGTCAGTGCCGTCGGCCGGTTCGACCGAAAACGTGCGTCGGTTACGGCACGAGGCCGGCGTGAAATTTGCGCTGGTGCAGTCTGATGTGTATCAGGCTTACCTTGATCAGGCCGCCAGCGGTAACAAGGAGGCGCGTGATCTGATCAAGCCGCTGCGGGTTATTTTGCCGCTGTACGACGAAGAGATTTATTTCATTGTTCGAGCCGACTCAAACTTGAACTTTGTGCATGAGATCAAGGACGCGAAGATCAGTGCCGGGCCGATCGGCAGTGGCACTGCGCTGACGACAACGACCTTGTATCGACAGATGTTTGGCCAGTCACCGGCCGATGCGAAGATCCAGTTTCAATCCAATGAAGAAGGCCTCGCAAAACTGGTTTCAGAGAAGACCGTCGACGTGGTCGCGATTGTCGCAGGCCAACCCGCCAAGGTGCTGGCCGACATGAAAGCCGAAGCTCGTGGCCTGATCCGAATGCTCAAGGTTGACCCGAAGGAGCCGTCGATACAGACCGCTCTGAAGACTTACTTTCCCGCGACGGTGAAAGCCAGCAGTTACCCGAATTTGTTGACCGAAGACTTGCCGTCGCTGACCGTCAAGGCATTTCTCGTCACCTACGATTACGAAAAAGCGACGCCGGTGGCGTATCTGAGTGCGTTCGCGCGCTCGCTGTGCTCGAATTTCCCAAAACTGCAGGCAGAGGGTCATCCGAAATGGCGTGAGGTCAAGCTCGAGATGCCAGCGATCGGTCGCGGTTGGGCCTATTTCGGTCCGACTTCGAAGGTGCTGTCGAGCTGCGCCGCGCGCAAACCGGCACCGGTCCCTGTGCCGGCGTCGCGAAGTTGCAGCCAGCAAGAACGGGTGCTGGCCTTATGCAAGTAGCGAATGCCAAATAGAACGTCCCGCAGCAGTTTGAAAGTCTCCGAGAAATGGTTTGACCGCTCGCGTAACGATTTGGAGTTGCATGAAGCGGTTGTGAACGGCGTCGAAGTGTTGAAGTTGTTGCGATTCATCCGTGATCACAAGGCGATGACCATTGACGAACTCGCGCCTGCGCTGCGCGTCAGCAAGCGAACCTTGTCGCGCCTGACCGAGGGCGAGAGCACCACGCTGAGCGTGAGTCAGGGAGAAGGGTTGGTCGGACTCTTGCAATCCATCCAATTGGGAACTCGCGTATTCGGCAGCCAGCCAGCCGCACTGGAATGGTTTAGAAAGCCGGCTATTGGTCTCGAAGGCAAGCGTCCGATTGAGCTTTTGAGTACCTCGTTTGGTACTGCGCTGGTGCTGGATTTGTTGACGCGTATCCAGTATGGCGTTTACGCTTGACGCCGATTCCGGTTGCCGGAAAATTGGTGTATGCCTGGCGAATCGATGTCAGTACCTTTGCCGCTACCTGGAATAGTGGCATTGGTGCAGCGCTGCGTGGCGGCCGCTGGAATCGCGCATCGAACGCGGTTGTCTATGCAAGTCTCGATCCGTCGACGACAATCCTTGAGAAAGCCGTGCTTGCTGGGTTTGCGATACTTGATACCGTCGCACACACCATGACGAAGTTTGTGATCGAGGACATCGGCTTTCTCGAAATTATCGAGCCGCGACACCTCCCGAACCCGAATTGGTTACGCCCTGGAGTCCCCAATCGGGCGCAGCAGGACTTTCTCGCAACCCGGTTAGCCGACGCGTCAAAACCCTTCGTGGCGATACCGAGCGTGATCAGCCCTGAAAGCTGGAGCGTCCTGTTTGATCCCTTGGTCGCTGCCGGAAAATACTCATTGGTTGATCAGAAGTCCTTTGCGCTCGATCAGCGCTTATCGCCCTGAGAATTGCTCGATTTTCGCCATTGGGCACCGGGACGCCCGCGCTGGCGAAAGGCCCGGCCGCCGGGTGGGCAAAGGTGACCATGCCCTTCTGTTCGCTGCCGCTGATTTCAACGACCAGCCGATTGCTCTTGGAGAATCGCCAGGCGATCGGCCAGATGTTCACGTCTGCCGCGTAGACAAGGCCCGGGACCATGCGCTCCGAGCGATCAAAGGTTTGCCAGGCCGCATAGGGTGTGGCGCGCGCTATGTCGGTATTGCGCTGTGACATACGCAGCCAACCCATGGATACCGGGCCGGCGGCTACGCTTCAACGGAAACGCAGATTAGCCCGCGTGAGCTGCGCGATCGTTGAACAGCCCATGAGTTTCATGTCGCGTTCAATCTCGGCGCGCATTTGCCCCAATGCTCGCTCGACACCGGCCTGTCCTGCAGCGGCTAATGGATAGAGATAATAGCGACCCAAGCCGACCGCTTTAGCACCCAGAGAAAGCGCTTTCAGAACGTGCGTGCCACGCTGCACGCCACCATCCATAAGGACGTCAACTTTGTCACCGACGGCGTCGACAATTTCCGCCAGTTGATCAAAGGCCGCACGCGATCCATCGAGCTGACGGCCACCGTGATTCGACAATACGATACCCGTGCAACCGATCGCGACGGCACGCTTTGCATCTTCTACCGACATTACGCCTTTTAAACAGAACTGGCCATTCCACAGTTTCACCATCTCAGCAACATCCTGCCAGGTCATAGAGGGATCAAGCATCTCGGTGAAGTAACGACCAATTGACAGGGCACCGCCGCTCATGTCGACATGATCATCTAACTGAGGCAGCTTGAAGCGCTCATGAGTAAGGTAGTTGATTCCCCATGCGGGTTTCATCGCAAATTGCGCCATGCCGCCCAGAGTCAACTTGAACGGGATCGAAAACCCCGTGCGAAGGTCGCGCTCGCGGTTACCACCCGTGATACTGTCGACGGTCAGCATCATCACGTTAATGCCCGCCACTTTGGCGCGCTGCATCATCGCGCTATTCAAGCCGCGATCTTTATGGAAATAAAACTGATACACCTGCGGCGTGTCATGGGCTTTGCGTAGCTCTTCCAAACTGACCGTGCCAAGCGAGGACACGCCGAATAGGGTTCCATACTTTGCCGCTGCCGCAGCCACGGCCCGTTCACCTTGATGATGGAACAGGCGCTGCAGCGCGGTTGGCGAGCAGTAAAAGGGCGTGGCTAAATGTTGTCCCATGACGGTTACGGACATGTCAACGGTCTTCACGCCGCGCAACACATTGGGTACCAAATCCGCTCGCTCGAAGCTCGCGGTGTTCTGCCGATAGGTTGTTTCGTCGTCAGCGGCACCATCAATGTAATTAAAAATAGGACTGGGTAAACGGCGCTCGGCGAGTTTTCGGAAATCGTGGAAGTTGTGGCAATGTTGTAAACGCATCGTTAGGAGCCTCATGCAAGGGTCGCTAATTATGGCGGTTCGGATCCGAAACTACCGTATGAATATTCTCCTCAGTTCGTAACCTCTGAGGTAATTGCAACTGGCCTCGAGGCTGTCGATACTGCAATCTCAACTAATTCGGAGGATACGAGATGAAACGCAGTCTGTTAGTCGCTACGCTCATGCTGTTCGGTGCACTCAGTGCGGTGGCCCTTTGGCAACACGGCTATTGGGGCATTCTTGCGCCGCACTTTCAAAGCTTCGGCGCTGGCCAGGTGCTCGCTGATCTGGTGATTGTCACCTAACGTACCGAACTAACGTACCGCACTGAAGATTTGCGCAACGAGCGCCGAGAATCAAGACCTCAGACTGGCCACAGCCTCTTGCAAAAATCGCGCGCGCGCGA